>NZ_DBHIXN010000027.1:356-29848 GCF_057270615.1 Leptotrichia sp. | reverse complement strand
CAATATAAAAAATTTAAAGAAAGGAGCTTGTATAATGTAACTATATTATACAAGGTAAAAGAAAAATATGGAAAATAAAGAAAAAAATATAACAAGCTGGGAATATATCATTCAAACAAAAAAAGAACACATTGACTTTATTAATAAAGTCATCGAAGCTTATGACGGTTTAGGAAATGTTAGAACACTTGATAATCAGAGCGGTCTGATAAAAATTCTTACAAATTCATATCTTTTAGATGATATGGATAAAGCGATTGAAACGTTGAAACAAAAAAATATCGAAATGGAAGTTTTAGAAAAAAGAGAATGGCTTGGAGTATTATAATTCCAAGCCTTTTATAATTTAAATATAATAAACAAAAAATAGCTTATGAACTAAGATTAATTTATTTACACTTTTTTTCCTTTTTATCTTCTACTTTATCTTCTAAATTTTTATTATCAGCCTCTGATTCAATTCCAGAAACTGACTTTTTAAATTCCCGAATCATTTTTCCTATAGCTTCTCCCAGTTCAGGCAGTCTTTTAGGTCCAAAAATAAGTAATGCGCCAAGTATAAGAACTATTAGTCCTGGTGCTCCTATATCTCGAAAAATTCCCATTTTTAATCATCCCTCCCTTCTTTTGTAGACATATTTACAAACAGAAATACTCACTTCATAAAGTAAGATTAATGGTGCTGCCATTGTTAAATCGCTTATAAAATCAGCTGGCGTCAGAACGACAGCAACTACGAGCAAAATAAAGTAGCCATATCGCCTGTTTTTTATTAAATATTGCGGTGTCAAGATATGCAGCGAGGTTAGAAATGCCACAATAACGGGCAATTCAAATATTACACCAAGCGGTAATGATGTATGTAATACAAATGTTAAATAATTATTTGCTGTAAGCTGAATATTAAACAAATCTTTGCCAAAAGATAGTAAAACATTTAGTAAAGCAGGTGTTACTATAAAAAATCCAAAAGAAAGTCCTGTAACAAATAATATAAAAGTTGCAGGCACATAAGATAAAATTGCCTTGGCTTCCTTTTCCTTAAGAGCAGGACGAATAAAAGCCCATATCTGATAACTTGTAAAAGGCAATGTCAAACTAAAAGCACATATTCCAGCTAACATTAAATAAATGCTCAAAATATCATTAGGCCCAAGAACTGTGAGCTTCTGCTTGAATGAAGCCGTCAGTAATTTGTAAATATCGGAGCAAAATAGCAAACTTACTAAAAAAGCCGCAATAAAAAATATAATTGTAATAATGAGTCTTTTCCTAAATTCGCTCAAATGTTCCACAAGCGTCTGTTCATCAATTTTAGCCATTCTATTCCTTTCCGATATTTTATCTTTTAAAATTTTTATTTATCTTTTCTCTTTTTTATCAATGTAGCAATCACGATAATCACAATTAAAATTAATTGACTAATAAACACTTCCATATTTGCATAAATTCCCAAAATTTCCATTGTAGGTATAAAATGAACTACGTGTAACGGTAAAATCCCTACAACTTGCAGCATGTGAATACTTGTTCCAAGCATTTTAAATGCAAGGAAATAAATTGTCCACGTAAGTACAAAAAACACTTGATGTATTTTTATTTTTGAAGAAGCGTATATTAAAACAAGTGCAATTACAATTAGTATCAATATCGCACTTACAATACCGATAATCAAATTCTGCAATGAAATTAATGGTAAAATTCCTACATAAAACAATATTGTTTCTGCCCCTTCTCTAAATACCGCAAGAAAACTAAGTACAAACATTGACACAAAACTTCCTGTACTTAATACAATATCCATTTTTCTGTCAATATAATCTTTCCAAGATTTTAAGGATGATTTACTATGCAGCCAAAATCCAATCCCAATCATCATTATAACCGCAAAAATTCCTACAAATCCTTCCAGAATTTCACGATTTGTTCCTGAAGATACAGCAGGAAATAAAGCCTGAAGAGCAAATGCTATTACTACACTTGCAAAAATTCCAGCAGCAGCTCCTGCATACACCCAACGTAATCCTTTTTTCTGATTTGCAGCTTTCAAGCTGCTTACCAATGCCAGAACGATAAGAAGTGCTTCCACACCTTCACGAAGAAGTATAAACATTGCATCAATAAACGTATATTGTGCTTTTGTATCAATTTGTGATAATTCTGTAATTAATCCTTGTAATTGTTCCTGATACTCTTTTTCGATACCTTTTACCATGATTATTGGAGTCTGTGTTTCCACTTTTGTATATAAAGCTGAATTTCTCGTACTTACATCGCCTTCAACCGTAGGCCATACCTGAATAAACTCTTTCACTTTTGACTGTCCTTTAGATTTATTTCCATTTTTAAAGGCTTCCAACGCATCTTTCAGCATATCTACAGCTTCTTTTAGTGTAATTGTGCTTGAAACATTATTTTCTATCTTCTTGCCATCTAAATAGTCTTGTATTGTTGATTTCAAGTCATTAAAAGAATTGACTGTATTGTCATAATCAAATGGCTCCACTTCCATAGAGCTTCTCAAAAGCGACATTGCAGTTTCCACTTTTCCATAGTAAGGAATACTTCTGCTTCTTATAAAACTTTCATTTCTTGTCCAAACACCGTTAAATTTCAGATATTCTTTTTTCATAAGTTCCACATCTTTAGATTGAATTGCTTTTTCCAGCATATCTAAAGCAGGATTCATTCTTGACTGGAATCTTTTCTTTTCTGCATTATCGTCAACAGGATTCTGCTCTTTTTCAAAAGCTAGTAATGCTGTTGTAACTTCTCTCAGGTCATCTTCTGACAATACAGCTTTTTCTTTATTTAAAAGTTCCTGTACCTTTTTCCCTTGCGTAGAATCAGCATTTTTAACCTTTTTAAATTCATCTCTTACTTCAGAAAAAAGTTTTTTTGCTTCATTTTGGTTATTATTTTTTATTGCCGTTGTTGTGTCTGTAATTTTTATGTAAAGTCCACTATAACTTTCTTCTGCAATAATATTCGTGAAGAATAGCATAAAGCACAAAAATAGCATTGTACTTATTTTTTTATTCAAATAATTTCTGTCCAATGTACTCTCCTTTCTTTATCCCTCCAAAACATGCAAAAATTCCTGTTCCGACATGAGTAATGTATTCATTCAACTTATCATCGTTTCCTAGGCTATTCTGAATCTTTATAAATTGATCAGGATGTTTTTGGAAACATATAAATAGCAGTCCCGCGTCAAACTGTCCGCTCACTTCATCTATTCCGTTAGAATACGAAAAGGCACGACGTGCTATTTTAACATCAGCTTTTTTGGCGAGATAAACATGTGAATCAATTGGTAGAACTGGTTTTCCATCTGGTCCTTTTTTATTTATGTCAATTGTTGCAAATTCATCTGTTTCTCCAAAGGGAGCCCCACTTTCCTTATACCTTCCAAACGTATTTTCCTGCTCCTGCAAATTAGTTCTATCCCATGTTTCAAGATGCATTTGAATACGCCTTACAATAAGAAAAGTCCCATTTTTCAGCCAATTATTCTTATCATACCAGACAACATTTTTAAAATCATTATTATTTTTTGGATTTTCCGTTCCATCTTTAAATCCAAAAAGATTTCTTGGAGTTTCTTTTCCATTTCCAATAGGCAAAAAGCCAGCTTGAGTCCATTTTAAAGTAATTAAGGCACGTCCTTTACGAACAAGATTTCTCACAGCATGAAATGCTACCTGTGCATCATCCGCACAAGCCTGAATACAAATATCTCCGCCTTTATACTTGTCCTTTATCTGATCTCTCGGAAAATGTGGCAAATCCTTAAATTCTTCCATTTTCTTATTATCCAGCTTCAATTTATCCAGAAAAGACGGACTTATTCCAAAAGTTATTGTCAAACGGTACGGATTTAATCCCACTGTTTCTCCTGTATCTATCGAAGGAACTAGATGATTTGCAAGTTCTGGTGCTACAAGTTCACCCTTCATAAGTTTTTCAGAATAATCTGTCCAGTCCTTGAACATCTGCTTTATTTCTTCCTTGTCCGTAGAATGTAAATCTAATACCGCAAAATAAACATTTTTCTGAACAGGAGTAGCAATTCCCGACTGATGTTCTCCATAAAATGAAATTTCTTCATTTCCAACAACTTGATTTGCCTTGCCGCTAAACATATTTGCAAAAATTGCACCCGCTCCGCTCGCTCCAATTGCAGCACCTGCTCCAACCATTCCTGCTTTTTTCAAAAAATCGCGACGTGATATTTTTTTATCAAACCATTTTTTATCATTTTCATCACTCATTATTTTACCTCTTTTTATACTGTAAGTTTTATTTAGATGTGTTCAATAATCTAAATGTTAATTTTAACAAAGGGAATTAATTCCCTATTCAATAATACTTAAACATATTAGTTACCAAATAAGTATATTATTTCTTAGGAGTTGCATCTATTACGATTCCCATTTGCGATAAAGGTTCTCCAAGTTTAGTAACTGCTTCAGCTAGAGCTTTTGTATCTTCTTTTGTTAATTCTGTATATAATTTGTAATGCTTATCATCAGTCATGTATTTATCAAGAAGTGCATTTACAGCTTTAAATTCTGTATCTAAAGTTGTTACAAGCTTAGCATCTTTTTGTTCTAATTTAGGTCTAAATAGTTCAAAAATTTTCTGAGCTCCTTCGATATTTGCTCTAAAGTCGTATAAATCAGTATGTGAGAATACTTCTTCTTCTCCAGTAATTTTTTGAGTTGAAACTTCATTCAACAAGTCAACCGCTCCTGTAACCATTAAATCAGGCGTTACTTCAATTGTTGCAATTTTTGCCTTTAGCTCCTTAATGTCGTTTACAAGATCATCTGCATATTTTTCAGTTCCTTTTGTAGTGTTTTGTTCCCACAATATTTTTTCAATTCTATGAAAACCTTTCCATCTTTCTTCATTTTTAAATTCTTCCTTAAAGTCAACAAGACGATAATCTATCTTAACATCAGATTCTCCAAAGCTTTCAGCAATAGGCTCAGATCTTTCATAAGCCATACGGATTAGCGGATAAACTTTTTTAGCTTCGTCTAATTTCCCAGTCTTTAATAATTGTGCAAAATTTTCTGTATCCTTTAAAAGCATATCAATCTGACCTTCAACATACTTTTTATATTCAGAAGTTTCCTTGCTTAAATCAGTTTTCCCTTGTTCAGCTGTCTTTCCAGCTGTTGTACCCGCCTTTCCACCTTCCTTTGATCCAGTATCTTTGCCACAGCTTATCGCCATTAATGCTCCAATAAGCAATAAAATTCCCATTTTTTTCATAAAAAATTCCTCCCAATTTATATTTGTTATATTATACTCATTATTTTATTATTTGTAAAGTAAAAATATTTGATTCACAAAATTTTTTGCTAAAAAAATTATTATGTAACTAAAAAAAGTCCTCCACAATCCAGAGAACTTTTTATTTTTTATTCAATAAAATATAGACAGTTTAATCTTCCAAAATCCCAATAAAATCAATAAATCCTTGCACAGAAAATTCTTCTGCTCTAGCCAATTCTGTTTTGCCAACTTTTTTCAAGCATTCTTTTACAAAATCTTTTGAAAATCCTAAATTCGATAAATTATTAGAAATACTTTTTCTCTTATTTGAAAACGCTTCTCTCAAATATTTAAAATATTTTTCTTCTGAAATTTGACTTTCATATTTTTTATTTTTCAAAATTTTTATTCCTAAAAATGCCGAATCAACTTTTGGAACGGGATCAAATTTTTCTTTTGGAACAGTAAATAAATATTCTGCTTCAGCGTAAAATTGAACTGCGTGTGTGAGTAAACTCATATTTTTACTATGAGGCTGTGATGCAATCCGCTCTGCCACTTCCTTTTGAACCATTAAATAAATTTCATCAATATTTTCACGGTATTCAAGCAATTTATTAATAATTGGCGAAGTTATGTAATACGGAATATTTGCTACAACTTTCACATCTTTTTTTTTCTCAAAAAAAGTTTTCAAATTTGCTTCCATAAAATCCTGATGAATCAACTTAAAATTTTCTTTTTTTTTAAATTTTTTATTCAAAAATGGTATCAAATCATCATCTATTTCAAAAGCAGTCAAAAATTTAGAATTTTCAATCAATTTTTCTGTCAAAAATCCTAATCCTGGTCCAATTTCCAGAATCTCTGTTTCTTTATCAATATTTGCCACATTTAAAATTTCATCTGACAAATTACTATCATTTAAAAAATTTTGTCCATACTTTTTTTTAGCTTTATGATTTTCATTTTCAGAATTTTTATTTCTTTTATGGTATTTCTTGTTTTTTTCTTTCAATTTTACTCCTTACTCAAATACTGATGGTTCGGCAATTCCTATATACTCCAAATTTCTGTAATTTTCATTAAAATCAAGCCCGTATCCAACAACAAATTCATTTGGAATTTCAAAACCTACATACTGTACGTCAACATCAACTTCTCTTCTTTCAGGTTTATCCAAAAGTGTGCAAAGCGATATTTTTTTAGGATTTCTACTTTCCAAAATGTGTAATACTTTTTTTAACGTAAATCCTGAATCAATAATATCTTCAACTACCAAAACATTTTTTTCGCTAATTGTACTTCTTAAATCTTTCAAAACTTTAACTTCTCTAGAACTTTGAGTCCCTTCTCCATAACTAGAAACTTCAATAAAGTCAATTTCAAGCGGTAATTTTATTTCTCTAACCAAATCAGCCATAAAAACAATAGACCCTTTCAAAAGCCCTACTACTATTAGTGGTTCATTCTCGTTTTTAAAATCCTTTGTAATTTTTTCTCCTAATTCTTTTACTTTTTTTTGAAGTTCTTCTTTAGTAATCAATTGTTTTTTTATTCCAAATTCAAAATCTTTATTCATGACTTTCTGCTACTAAAAATGTATTAAAATGCATTAATACACTAGAATATCACTGTTTTATCAAACATATTTTTTCTCTTTACAGCCTTCGCTATACATTCTCCTTGACAAATTAAGGAAAAATATAGCTGTCCCCGACTAGCCCATCGGTACACATAATATATTCTATTTTGCTATAATCGTAGCATCTCTCCTTCTTTTTTTATTTAGAACATATTATTTATGCTAAAATAATATAACTTTTCAGCATTTTTCAAATTATGATTAACAATCTACAGTCTATGTATGAAAATTAGTTTTTTTATAAAAAATATTTATAGTACTTTTTGTAAACTGCTCACATTTTTAGAAACTAGAGCTTATTTAGAAGTATCTGTTTTAATACTTATCAAGCTCTCCAACTTGACACTTCCCTAAATTTTTATTTTAATAAAATTAATACCCAAATAGTTTTATCACCATTTGAGTATTAATTCGTTATTTAAGTTCTTATTTAACTTTTTCAACTAATTTTGCAAATTCAGCAGGATTATTTAATGCTAAGTCTGCTAAAACTTTTCTATCAAGTTCAATTCCAGCTTTTTTAAGACCGTTCATCAATCTTGAGTAAGAAATTCCGTTTAATCTTGCAGCAGCATTAATTCTGATAATCCATAATTCACGCATTTTTCTTTTTTTCAATTTTCTATGCTCAGTTGCATAAGCCATAGCTTTTTTAACTGCTTCATTAGCTTTTCTATAATTTGTTTTTATTGCTCCTCTATAACCTTTTGCTTCTTTTAAAACTTTTTTATGTCTTTTTCTTCTAACTATTCCTGTTTTTACTCTTGGCATATTCTTTCCTCCTTGATATTTTAGCCGTTTTTTGTTCTTTTACTTAGTATTTAGAACTAACTTTTGTCAATTTTTATTTTTATCTTAAACTGTTTCTTTCAAAATATTTTTAAAACAGTTATTTAAGCTATCTTCCTTCTTGTCCAGCCAATACTTTTTTTATTTTTCTTTCAGCATTTTTTGGAGCGATAGCATCTTGTCCTAGACGTTTTTTTCTTTTATGAGTCTTTTTAGTCAAGATATGGCTTTTTCCTGAGTGTCTTATAGAAATTTTCCCACTTCCTGTAACTTTAACTCTTTTTTTTGTTCCTTTATGTGTTTTCATTTTTGGCATTTTCTTTCCTCCTAAATCACTTTTTACTTTTTTAAATTTTGCCTTTATTTTTTAGGCGACAACAAAATAAATTTTTGAATTTGCTCTTTTCCATATTTTTTTTCAACTGTTGCAATTTCTTCAAAATGGCTTGCAAATTCATCTAATACCTTTATAGCAGATTCTGCATGTAATCTTTCTCTACCTGTAAGTCTTAAACTAACTTTTACCTTATGTTCTTTGGCTATAAATTTCTTAATTTGAGAAATCTTTGTATCTTTATCATGTTCATCAATATGAGGTTTTATCCTAATCTCTTTAACAACAACATTTTTTTGTTTTTTCTTATTTTCTTTGTCTTTCTTCGTTTTCTCATACTTGAATTTTCCATAGTCCATAATTTTACATACAGGTGGTGTTGCATTTGGTGAAATTTCAACTAAATCTAGTTCCTTTTCTGCTGCAAGTGCTAATGCATCTCTTGTTGACATTACTCCAAACTGCTCTCCGTCATTACCAACAACTCTAATTTCTCTTACTCTAATTCGCTCATTCATTCGTGGCTCATCAGATCGGTTATTCCCTCTTATAAAAAACACCTCCTAATTTTTTTACAATAAAAAAACAAGATATAAGAAACCTTGCTCAATAGTTATTATATAAATAAATCTCACAACAAAATCAGTATAATAAAAATACTTATTTCATTATAAAATATTAAATAACTAATACCTAACTCATCCCGAAAATAGAACTAAACATCCTATTCTTATTTGGAAAATCAATCCAAAATCTAAATATATTGATGGAAAGGTGAGAAACAATGTTTCTACTTCTAATTTAATTACTAAGATAGTTTATCATATTTAATTTTATTTTGCAAGGAAATTTTGAAATTTTTTTCACTTCTTGTCCTTGACATTTTATGAAATTATGATATAATTAATTTAACAGGATAACTTGTGAAGGATTAGTGCTGGGTTCCTGGATAGGAGTAGGATTAAAATCTTAGAATTCCTTTGCCCCTGAGGTTATCTTTTTTAATTTTCCATATCTAATTCTAAATGTTTAAAAAATTTATGAAAAGCCACTTTTAATTTATTAGTATCATCTTCATCTAAACTATATTTTTTATTACTTAGTAATCTTTTTATACTTACTTCTCGAATTTTTCTAAGTTGTATAAATGCTTTTTTAGCACTTGGATTATTTTGATATTTTTCACAAATAATAGTAATCCCACCTCTATATTTTTTATTTCTTTTTTTACTCGTCATCGGAGCAACAAGAAATGTTTTATCAGAACTTGATATTTCGGTTAATACTAAACCATAATGTTTATTTGATAATTCTCCACCTTCATTTATTTTAAAATCTATCAAGTAAACACCAAAAACCTCACATTTTGTCATATTACATCCCCCCTCTTAAAAAAATTAGGTATATCTTTTGGATATACCTTTGGTAGTCCTTAACGAATAAGGCTCTTAATCTTTTATTACCATTCTTTCCTTAACAAATAAGGCTTTAATGTAAATAAATTATAATATACGTTAAATATTTTGTCAACTACATTCTTTATTTTTTGACAAAAGTTAATTTTTATGCCAATCATTTGGAAAATCCATTCTCGATAAAATATCATTTATATTTATAATATTTTCTAATTTACCTTCTAAAGTTTTGATAATCAATTTTAATTTTTCTGTTAGTGCATCAAATTCTTCTTTGGAAAGAAATAATTTTAGCCCTTCGTAAATCGTAAAAAGTTTTTGATTTCTATTTGATGTAATATCACTAACTCTTTTTATATTAACAGTTTCTCTCGAAGAAAATTCGTATAACCTTTCGTTATGGGCAGCAACATTTCTAAAATGAGAGCTAGCAACTAAATAAGTTCTTACAAATGAATGAGTTATATTTGGAAGATTGCCATATTCTTCTTTATACAAATTTTTAAAATGATCGCAAATTTTATCATATACATTTTTATGTAAACAAGAATATAGTTTGCTAATATCTCCAAAAGTTAAATAGTGAATTATAATCCAAAAAGGAATATTATCTTTTGTAGTGTTATAATGTCTTATTATCATTTTTTCATTATCTTTTTTTATCTTTTTCAACGTATTCACCACCATTGAAATTTTAAGAATATTTGAATTTTTCTTTCCAGTATTGTAATTCTCTAAAAGAAGATACGAATTTTTTTTCAAAATTCCGTTTGTTTCTGAAAAATAATAAGAAATAGCTGTTTTGAAAAAACTTTCAAGCAATGTCAAATTATCAAAAAATAAAATTCTCAATTCTCTATCAAAATCATGAAGGCTTTTTAAATACTTAAATTTAAAATTTTCAATGTATTTATCTTTTTCTCTCAAATTTTTATTTTTTTCTAAAAAAGGAGCTTTATAAAAATTTATAATAGAATAGTAATTAAATCTTTTCAAAATAGAAATTGTATCTTTATCAATGCTCATTCTGCTTGATATAATCATTTCCTGTTCTTTGAACTTTTTAAATGGCTGATCCAAAAAAATCTCCTTTCCAAAATATCAGAAAAGCCCTCCAAACAGAGAGCCTTTAATATTAATTCAAATTATAATTTCAGCCTATATCGACTTCTATTTAAGAAATCATTGATATAGTACGATCCACATATTATTTATAACACTTTTGTTACTTTTTGTCAACTACATTTTTTAACTTTTTTTAATAAATCCCAAAACCTCCTCAATCCCCCATTTCCCCTTAAATTAAGACTTCAAAACCTAAAAAGTTAAAAATAATAGAGAGGATGTAACGAAAACAGCAACGTTCTTCTAAGAAAATTTTACCCAAAGAAGACCGATATATCAAAAGTAGAAACCAAAAACTTGATAAGAACCTTAATGCTAATAAATTCAAGACCTAGAAAATGTTTAAATTATGCAACACCATTTGAAAAATTTTTACATGAAATTAAATTTGAAAAAATTTAAAAAATATTGAGTTTTATTAATTTATATTTTAAAAATAAATTTAAATTTAAATAAAAAAATATACATATATAGCTTTAAAAAATAATTTTTTTAGAGTATAATAGTAAACAAGAAACAGAATTTTTTAGAAAAGGAAAAAATTATGAAATATATTTATAATATTGATGAGTTAAAAAATCATGATGAAAATAGTGCATTTGAGGAAAAAATTGGTAAAAAGGCTCAAAATTTGCTTGAACTTGCTGCCAATGGATTTAATGTCCCGTATTTTTCAGTAATTACTAATAGATATTTTAAGGAAGTTATACTGGATGAAATAACAGAATATTGTAAAAGTAAAATAACAGATTGGGATAGTGTTTTTGAGGGGAATAGTGAAGAAAAAATTAAAAATATAGTTAAAGTTATAAAAAATCATAATATTAGGGAAGAATTTAAAATAGAGATTGAAAATATTGTAAAAGATGGGAGTTATTATGCTGTCAGATCTTCTTCGGTTGAGGAAGATAGCAGCAATTTTTCATTTGCTGGACAGTTTGAAACGTATCTTTATGTGAGAAAAGAAAATATGATTGAAAAAATAAAGGAAGTCTGGATATCTTCGTTTTCTTCTCATGTGATGAGATATAGGAAAGAGGGAAAAATAAATAATGAGGTAAATGTTCCGGCTGTGATAATTCAGGAAATGATTAATTCTGAAAAGGCTGGAGTTGGATTTAGTGTAAATCCTGTTAATGGGGATCATGATGAAATTGTAATTTCAGGAACTTTTGGGCTGGGAACAAGCATAGTTGATGGAGATGAAAATGGAGATCTTTTTATATATAATAAAAAAACAAAGGAAATCAAAAAGGAAATAAGAACAAAAAAAATAAGACAAGTTTTAGATTTTGAAAATAAAAAAATAAAGATAGAAGAAATAAATATTGAAGATGAAGTTTTAAATAATGATGAAATTATGAAACTGGGTGAAAATATCATAAATATTGAAAAATATTATGGAAAACCGCAGGATATGGAATGGGCATTTGAGGCAGAAAAACTTTATATATTGCAGTCAAGACCTATAACAACATTAAAAAATACGAATAAAAAAATGACTAATACAATTATATGGGATAATAGCAATATTGTAGAAAGCTATCCTGAAATTACATTGCCACTCACATTCAGCTTTATAAGAAAGGCATATTCTGATGTTTATAAAAGATTTTCAGAAATAACGGGAGTTCCTGCTAAAGTTGTGGAAAGTTATCAGGATGTTTATGATAATATGCTTGGAATACTGAAAGGGCGGGTTTACTATAACTTGATAAACTGGTATAAACTTTTGATGCTGTTTCCAAATTCTAAAGGCAATAGTAAATTTATGGAACAGATGATGGGGGTAAAAAAGGAATTATCTGAAGAAAATCTGAATGAGAATTTGCTGGAAGCTGAAGGAAAAATGACAGGCTTTGAAAAATTTAGAAATAAACTGGAAAAATATAAGGCTGGATTTACATTATTTATGAATATGTTTCTTATTGAAAAAAAGGCTGAAAAATTTTATAAGATTATTGATGAAAATCTTAATGGCAAAAATAGTGATTTAAGTAATAAAAATATAAAAGAACTGAAAAAATATTACAAGTTTCTTGAAAATAAATTTTTAAAAAACTGGGAAATACCTATTATAAATGACTTTCTTGTAATGGTTTGGTTTGGACTTTCAAAAAAAATGGCTGAAAAATATATAAAAGATGATTTTGAAAAGACACACAACACGCTTATTGCTCAAGAAGGGAACAGCATGATTAGTGTTGAACCATCGAAATATATAAAAAAAATGAGCCTTATGATAAAAAATGACAAATCTTTAAAAGATGAAATAGGAAATATAATAAACAAAAACGAAAAATCACTTGTCGAAATATTTAAATTAACTCAAAATGCAGAATTTAATTCTACTTTGAATGAATATATGGAAAAATTTGGGGACAGGACAGTTCATGAATTGAAGCTGGAAGCATTTATGTTGAGAGAAGAGCCAATGTTTCTGATTAAGATGATATATTCTCTTGCGATGGCAGAAGATGTTCAGGAGCATAGTAAAAGAAATATATTGGAAGAGCAGAAAAAAATTTATAGCAGCTTAAAAATAAATCCTTTAAAAAAATATATATTGAAAAAGTCTGTATTTTATGCAAAAAAATTTATACGATTAAGGGAAAATTTGAGATATGAGCGGACAAAAGTTTTTGGAATGGTAAGAAAAATTATGAAAAAAATGGGAGAACATTTGAAAGAAAGTTGTCTTATTGATAATGAAAGAGATGTATTTTATTTGACTGTTGATGAGATTTTTGGACTTGTAGATGGATCTATAATTGACATTGACTTAAAAAATCTTATAAATTTGAGAAAAGAAGAATATAGAAAGTATGAAACTTCAGCAATTCTTCCCGACAGATTTTTAACAAGAGGATTTTTGGGAGAAAATTTTGAATATGAGGATTTGACAGGGAATTCTCAGGTGGATGAAAATACTTTGAAGGGGACTGGATGCAGTAAAGGAATAGTAAAAGGAAAAGTAAAAATTGTTTTAAATCCTATGAGTACAGAAGTTGAAGAGGGAGATATTGTTGTTACAAAGTCAACTGATCCAAGCTGGGTTATGGTATTTCCTTTATTAAAGGGACTTATCGTGGAAAAAGGAAGCCTTCTATCCCATAGTGCAATTATTTCACGTGAAATGAATATTCCTGCCATAGTTGGAGTGCTGGGAGCAACTTCCATGTTGAAAACTGGGGATCTGGTTCAATTTGATGGAAGTACGGGAATTATTAAGAAATTAAATGACTAAATTTTTTTTATTAAAATTTCTATTATTTAAAAAATTGATAATGATTGTTATAAAAAAATAAGTAATCAACAAATATCAAACAAATTAGGAGGTACATAATTGAAAAGTGAAGTGAAGGAAAATAAAGTTGATTTTTCATTGATAAGATATTCCCAATGCTGGGAGGATACTGAAATATTGCTTGAAAGCCTTGATATTAGTGAAAAAGATGTATGCTTTGGGATTTTGTCGGCAGGAGATAATGTGTTTTCGATGCTTACTGAAAATCCTGAAAGAGTGGTGGCTCTTGATGTGAGTTTTCCCCAAATTGCTCTTGCTAAACTTAAAAGGGAAATTTTTAAAAATTTTGATTATGAAAAAATGCTGGAATTTATGGGAGTAAAAAATTCTGCTGAAAGAATTGGGATGTATGATAAAATACGTGAAAAACTTGATAAAGATGTAAGAGATTATTGGGATCTTAATAGAAAAGCGATTGAAACTGGGGTGATTCATATTGGAAAATTTGAAAAATTCTTTAAAATTTTTAGGGAAAAAATACTTCCTTTGATACATAATAAAAAAAGAGTGGAAGGGCTTTTTGAGAAAAAGTCGAAACAGGAAAGAAAGGAATATTATAATAAGCATTGGAATAATTTTAGATGGAAACTGATGTTTAAGTTATTTCTTTCTAAATCTGTAGTTGGAAAATTTGGAAGAGATAAGGAATTTTTTAGGTATGCAGAAAAAGATATTTCCAAAGAAATGAAGGAAAGAAGCAGGTATGCTCTTTGCGAGCTGGACAGCTATGAAAATCCTTATATTCATTATATTATGATGGGAAATTACCGTTTAGACTGCTTGCCTTACTTTTTAAGAAAGGAAAATTTTGAAAATATTAAGAAAAATCTTCATAAATTGGAAATTGTTCAAAATTCTGTGGAAGAATATCTTGATGAAATAGATTTTAAAATAAATAAATTTAATTTAAGTGACATATTTGAATATATGTCTTTGGAAAATTATAGAAATTTGATGAAAAAAATTTATGATAATGCTGATAATAGTGCAATATTGGCATACTGGAACTTGATAGTGGAAAGAAATTCAGAAAAATTAGATTGTACAGAAAATAAAAAAAATAATATTGAAAAAAATTTTCAAAGAATGAAAGAATTTGATAAAAAACTTCATGAGAAGGATAAAACGTTTTTTTATAATGATTTTGTAGTTGAAAAGGTGATAAAATATGGAAATAACTAAGATGATACTTGTTTTTATTGGTTTTATAATGTTTTTTCTTTTGCTAAATAAACTTGAAAAAAGTGAAACGTTAAATTCAGAACTTATACGGAAAATTTTGCATATAGGTTCGGGATTTGGAGGGCTAGCTCTTCCGTTTATATTTGAGAAAAAAAGTTCGGTTATAATACTTGGAGTGATTTTTCTTGTTATACTTATTTCTATTAGGCTGATAAAAAACAGAATAACTGGATTTAGAAAAGTTTTAGAAACCAAAAATAGAAAAACATTTGGGGATATATACTTTATTATAAGTATTTTAGGATTATGGATTGTATCAAATGAAAATAAAATAATATACTCCCTTCCACTTATAATACTTATGTTTTCTGATGCTTTTGCAGCTCTTATTGGGGAATTTTATAGCAAATATAAGTTTGACACGGGATTTGGAACAAAATCAATAGAAGGATCTGTAACATTTTTTCTTACAACATATTTTATTTGTATAAATTTCTTTTTATTTTTCAGTAACATTAAAAGTATAAATATTGTGCTTGTTTCATTACTTTTAAGTATTCTTGCAATGATTTTAGAAATGATTTCGTGGAATGGACTGGATAATATTTTTGTACCACTTTTCGTATATTTATTTCTACAATTAAACTTATATTTAACAGCAAAAGAACTTATGTATAAACTTTGGGTAATAGTTATACTTCTTACAATTATAATATTAAATAGAAAAAAAACTACTCTTACAAAAATTGCACAAACTGCAAGTTTATTTTTCCTTTACATCGTTGTGATTATAGGTGGAATAAAATGGGGTGTTCCACCATTAATAATGTATCTTGGATATTATCATTTTACTCCAAAAGTCAAAGGACAAGTTAAAGATTCGCTAAAAGGGCTTTTAACAATAGCATTTACCACATCAATGTGGCTTGCATTAAGTATAATAATAGATAAAAATAAAATGTTTCTTATTTATATTTTTTCATTTTCACTATTTTTTGGAATTATAAATTTAATAAGGGATAATGCTGGGAATATCTACAGAGAAACATTTAGAATGAACTTTTTAATAGAAAGTATATTTAAAGCAGCTATTTTCTTTTTGGTAAATTATTTTATTTTGTCAAGAATTCTGGATTTTAAAATGTTAGCTGGAATAGCAGTTCTTATATTTGGTGGAATATTTATTTACGAAACATGCATGAAGATTTTTTATGTTTTTGAAAAAGAAAATGAACTTAGTGGAGAAAGCAAAGTATTTTTAACTTCAGGAATTGTTTTTGCTTGCTCAATGTTATTACTGGGAATAGGAATGTTATAAGATTAAAACAGGAGAAAATATAAATATGAAAATAAAAAGATATACAATAACAGAAAATAAAAAAATAAATAACGATTATCTAAAAAAATACGTTACAGAAAATGATATTTCTCAAAATGAAATAACAAAAATTCAGATAGAACGACCATCAGAAATTATAGTTTTTCAAGATAAAGCAGGAAAAATGGCAGGAAGCCTAAATTTGTGGCACAATCGACCAGATTATAATGAGAAAAAAACATCTTATATTGGAAACGTAATGATTTTTGAAAAATATAGAAAAGAAGAATTTGAAAAGAAAATATTTGATGAACTTTTTGAAGAATTGAAAAAAGATGGGATTGAAATAATAATTGGGCCTTTGAATGGAACTACTTGGAATACGTATCGTTATGTGACAAAAACTGGAAAGAGAAAGCCATTCTTGATGGAACCTTGGAATGAAGGCTATTATGTGGAATTATTTCAAAAAACTGGATTTAATCCTCTTGCCAATTATATTTCTACAATAATGGAAAATATGAATCCTGTTAAAAGGGAAAATCTATCTAAGAAAATTGAAAAAATAAAAAAATTGAATTACTATAAGGATGTAAAAGTAAAATCTTCAGAAAATGAAGATATAATAACAATGTTAAATAAAGTCTATGACTTGACAATTCAGGCATTTAAAAATAATTTTTTATATTCTGAACTGGAAAGAGAAATTTTTATAAAAATGTATATGAAATACGAAGATAAAATTGAAAAAAAATTTTTTAAAACGCTTTATCTCAAAGATGAATTAATTGGCTATGTGTTTGGAATACCTGATTATGCACAGCTTGAGTATAAAGGAAAAATAGAAACAATGATACTTAAGACGATTGCAGTTTCTCCTAAATATAATGGAAAAGGAATGGGATATATCTTAATTGATGAACTTGTAAAGGAAGCGGAAAAATCAGGTTATAAAAATGTGATTTATGCTTTGATGTATGAAAAAAATATATCTAAAAATATAGGATTGCTATTGGGAGATGAATTGAGAAGATATACTTTGTTTATAAAGGAACTTTAAATAAAAGGCGGTATAAAAATGACAATAGTTGACAAAATAAAAGAATTAAGAAGTCTGTATCCAGATAAGACAGCTTTATTTGACTTGAATACAGGCAAAAAAGTTACTTTTACCCAAATAGATGAAAAATCAGATTATATATGTGACTATTTAAGAAAAAAAAATTTTAAAAAAGGAGATAAAATTGTAGTTTTTATTCCAATTGGAGTGGAATTTTACTTGATTTTGACAGCAATATTTAAAATGGGAATACAAGCTGTATTTATTGACCCTTATGCTGGAATTGAACATATTAATAAATGCTGTGAGATGATTTCGCCTGATGGGATAATTGGAAGCAGGAAGACACTTTTAAAGGGATTTTTTCTAAAAGGAATCAGAAAAATTGGAAAAAAAATTAATTATGTTAAAGTGATGGAATACTCTGAAAAATTTTCAATAAATGAAAATTGTCAAGTAAAAGAAAATAAAAAAATTGAGAATTATGAAAAAATTGAAGAAGATACACCAGCTCTTATCAGCTTTACAAGTGGAAGTACTGGATTTCCTAAAGTTATTATGAGAACTCATAAATTTTTGCTGGGGCAGCATAATGTACTTGAAAAAAATATAAAATTTGAAAAGGAAACATCGGTTTATTCTTCATTCCCAATATTTCTTTTTTCCCACATTGCCACAGGAACAACTACTTTTATTCCTGATTTAAACTGGAAAAAACCTGCAGAATCAAATTTTAAAAATATTGTTAAACAGATAATAGAAAATAATATTCAAAATGTCATTCTCCCTCCTGCAATATTTGAAAATATCGTAAAATTTTGCAAAGATGAAAAAATAACGCTTGAAAATGTTCAAAAGGTATATACAGGCGGTGCTCCTGTCTTTTACAGCCTTATGGAAAAAATTAAAAAAGTTTTTACAAATGCAAAAATTACAGCTTTATATGGAGCTTCGGAAGCTGAGCCAATATCATCATTAAATTTTGAAGATATAACAAAAGAAGATATTGAAAATATGAAAAATGGAGAAGGACTGCTAGCTGGAAAAATAGTCAATGAAATAGAGCTTAAAATAGAAAAACTAGAAAAATCAGACAATGTTAAAGATTCTTCAGAATTAAAAGGTGAAATACTTGTAAAAGGAGAAAATGTAGTCAATGGTTACCTAAATGTTGAAAAAAATCCTGATGAAATCTGGCATAGGACAGGAGATATGGGATATATTAACAAAAAAAGGCAACTTGTACTGCTTGGAAGAGTTAAAGGAAGAATACAGATTGAAGAAAACATTTATTATCCTTTCACTGTAGAAACTGCCTTTTCATTTTGCAAAAACTTGAAAAAATCTGTCCTTACTTCAAAAGATGATAAATTATACCTTTTTGCTGAAAGAAATCCTGAATTTAAAGGATATTTGTCTGAGGATAATGAAATTAAAGAATTAAAAGAAAAATTTGGAATATTTAAAATAATTGAAACTGAAATTCCAATGGATAAGAGGCATAATAGTAAGACAGATTATAAAAGACTGGAAGAGATAGTTGAAAAACTTTAAAAATTTAAATTCAGAAAGGAAATTTTATGAAAACAGAAGCAAAAGAATTAATTCAGGAGGGATTAAAATTATTTTCATTATATGATAGAAGAGCTTTGAAAAGATTCTATCTTTCAGCAGAAAAGAGTGAGGCAGACTTGTCATATCTCGATGAAAAGTATCAGACTCATATGCGTTCTAAAGCAAGAGGACTGTTTTTTGATTTTTTAGGAGGAATTATAGAAGTCATTGCAAGTTCAGGAAGTCCGTTTAGTCATTCTCTGGATAGAGCGATGACTATTGAAAAGCGTGAACAATATAATGAAAAGAAATTAATACTAAGGTATAAAATTAAAGATTTTATTGAAAGTACACCAGTAGACAGTAATACAGGATATTTACTTTCCATGATTGACTTCTATTGTCAGTAAAATCTATTTATATATAATATTGTAAGAGGAGAAATAAATGAACCAAAGTAATATAAATTCAAAAAAATCAATAATCCAAAATATAAAAAACTTCAAAATATATCTGAATGAACGGTTTCCATTAGGAAAAAACTCAATTTTTGTATTAATTTTTACTTTATCAGGATATATCTATACAGGATTACTATATAATTCAAAAATTATTAATCAAATTTTTTCAAAAGAAATTAAAGTGCCAATGCCATGGCATAAAATAGCTGCTTTATTTATCATAATTTTTATGTTTTTCTTACAACTAAGAATTACAGATGAATTTAAGGATTATGAAGAAGACTTAAAATACAGAGCTTACCGTCCTGTCCAAAGGGGAGTAGTAACTTTAAAAGCATTGGGAAAAATAGGAATTGCTACTGTTATTATACAAATAATTCTTGCGTATGTTATAGATTTTAAAATTATATATTTTATGATAATAGTATGGTTTTATATGTTTTTAATGACAAAGGAATTTTTTATAAAGGAATGGCTTACAAAAAGAATTTTAATTTATGCTTTATCTCACGTTGTAATAATGATTTTTATTACTCTCGTTATTGTAGATGCTACACAATGTATAGTGTTAGACGAAGCAGAAAATATTTTTAAATTTGGAGCATTGCAATGGTATAGACATAATATTGATATTGCCTTAATTCCTCTTTTTGCATTAAATTATCTAAACGGAATCGTTCTAGAAATTGGAAGAAAAACTAGAAGAGCTGATGAAGAAGAACATGGTGTACAGACATATAGCAAACTTTGGGGAAAGAAAAAGGCTGTAATAATTTTAAGTTTACTTTTTGCTGCCGAATATTTTCTTGTCATTCTTGGGCTTTCTTATACTTATGAAAAATATCTTTTATTAAGCGGATTAATATTGCTTGTAATTCTGATAGTTTCAATATATTTTATGATAAAATTTTTGAAAAAAAATTTATCGGGAAAAATTGTGGAAAGTCTGTCGGGACTTTGGATTATTTTTTCAGGTATGAGCATGGGACTTCTTCCTTATTTCATATTTAATTTAATAAAATAAAAAATATACTCAGGCAATATTTTATTTAATACTCTCAAATCCGTTCAAAATTAAACTATTAAAAATTATATAAACTTAGGGTTTGAGTAAATAAATTTTACTATATTATTGCTTGAGTATTTATATCAACTTCTGAACTTTGTTAAGATAATTTTAATTTTCATCATCCACATTAACTCTACCTTCCAAGGATCTTCCAAGAGTTGCCATATCAGTATATTCAATATTTCCACCCATTGGAATACCGCTAGCAATTTTAGAGATTTTTACATCTTTTGCCTTTAAAAATTTCGTTAAATAAAGACTTGTTGTTTCTCCCTCCAAATCAGGATTTAAAGCTAAAATAACTTCTCTAACACTCCCATCTATCCTATCCAGTAACTTTCCTAAATTCAAATCTTCAATAGTAATTCCATTTAACGGATCAATTTTTCCACCTAAAACATGATAAAGACCATTATATGTTTCAGACTTCTCAAAAGCAATTACATCTCTTACACCTTCTACAACACAAATTACTTCTCTATCTCTTTTTTCATTATCACAAATTTCACAAATTTCATTTTCTGATAAATTTCCACAAATTTTACAATGCTTAATGTTAGTATGCGAATCCTTTATTATTCCCAACATTTTGTCAACTTCTGCTTCACTCCTGTCAAGCACATAAAATGCAATTCTTGCTGCACTTTTTCTACCAATTCCTGGCAACTTTGCAAATACATCAATTAAATCATCAAGTTTTTTCATGTCTTTTATTTAATCTCCTTTTTAATTTTAAGTAATTTTAAAAAAGGGAAAGGTATAAAACCATTCCCTTGTAAAACTATTTATGATTAAAATGTCAAACAATTAATTTTAATTATTCTCCAACTCTTTCTACTCTAAATGTATTAGTTGTTCCTTCTTTAGAAATTCCAGTTACTAATACTACTAAATCACCTTTTTTAGCTTCTTCGTGATTAGCTGCAATTTCTCTTGCTTTTGCAAAAAAGTCATCAGTTTTATCTAATCCTTTTTCTACATAAGCTCTAACTCCTCTTACTAATGCTAATTGTCTAGCAGTTTGTTCATTGTCAGTTAATGCAATTATAGGTACAGTTGGTCCATATTTTCTAATCATCTTAGGAGATCTTCCTGTCTTTGTCCAACATACGATTAATTTAGCATCCAATGATTGTGTAGTACTTACTGCACCACTTGAAATTGCTTCTGTAACAGAAATTTCTGATCCAGCTGGAGTTTCAACAGTTTTGAATTTCTTAAATTCATCTGTTCTTTTTGAAATAGTAGCCATCATTTTAACAGCTTCTACTGGATATTTACCTTTTGCAGATTCTCCTGATAACATAACTGCATCAGTACCATCTAAGATAGCATTAGCAACGTCTCCTGCTTCTGCTCTTGTAGGTCTTGGGTTTCTAATCATCGAATCTAACATTTGAGTTGCTGTAATAACTGGTTTTCCAGCTTTGTTACATTTTCTGATCATCATTTTTTGCATGAAAGGAACTTCTTCCGCAGGAACTTCTACTCCTAAATCTCCTCTTGCTACCATGATTCCATCACTTAATTCCAAAATTTCGTCAAAGTTGTCAACACCTTCTTGGCTTTCAATTTTAGGAATAATTTGAATATTTTTTCCACCGTTGTCATCTAACACTTTTCTTACTTCAGCAACGTCAGAAGCTTTTCTTATAAATGAAGCTGCTACAAAGTCAACACCTTGTTCACAACCAAATTTCAAGTCAGCAATATCTTTTGCAGCTAATGCAGGTAATCCAACTGAAACATCTGGTAAGTTTACACCTTTTGTTTCTCCTAATTCACCTGTATTTGTAACAACACATTCAACTTCTCCTGCTTCTTTGTTAATAGCTTCAACTTTTAATCCAACTAAACCGTCATCTAATAAAACTGTACTTCCAATTTTTAAGTCATCTACGATTCCAGGATATGAAACTGCAAATTTACTAGCATTTCCAACAAAAGTATAATCTGTTGTCATAATTACTTTTTTACCAGTTTCTAGTAATACATCTTGTTTATTTTCTAATTTTCCTGTTCTGATTTCAGGACCTTTAGTATCTAGTAAAATTCCTATTTCTTTACCAGTTTTTTTCATAACTTCTCTAATATTTTTAATTCTTTGTCCATGTTCTTCAAAATCACCATGAGAAAAGTTTAATCTCATTACGTTCATTCCGCTTTCTACTAATTTTGTCAACATTTCAACACTTTCAGTTTTTGGACCAATGGTACAAACAACTTTAGTCATTTTAATTTTCATTTTTCCTCCTAGAATTTAATTTAAAATTTTTATTATCTTAAATAATTATCAATGAATCCCCACTTCTTACAAAGTAGAAATGTTCATTTTTTTGAAAAAAACAATTTATTATTTGCAAGAAAACTTATAATTCCTTGCTAAATTTTATCAAATTACAATGATAACATATTTGCAATTGCATAATCAGCTGATGAAGCCTTTGAATAATTTTCCCAAGCATAAGATAATTTATGAGTTGTCACTTCTTCACTTTGAATTCCAACCATTAATCCACCTTTTCCTTCTTCAATTAATTCAACTGCTCTTACTGCTAATCTTGTTGCCAAAATTCTGTCAAATGCTGTTGGAGCTCCACCTCTTTGAGTATGTCCCAAAATTGTAACTCTGATACTTGTGTTCACTCGTTTTGATAATTCTTCTTTAAGTTGAACGACATTTCCTACACCTTCAGCAACAACAATTATATCATATAATTTACCTTCAGCACGTCTTTTTTTAATAACTTCAGCTATGTCATCAATTGAACTTTCAGTTTCAGGAATCATAACTCCACTTGCTCCACCTGCTATTGCAGAATAAAGAGCTAAATCTCCACAATTTCTTCCCATTACTTCTACTAAATATGTTCTTTCGTGAGAAGTAGCAGTATCTTTTAATTTTGAAATTGCATCTAATATAATATTTAATGCTGTGTCATAACCAACTGTATAATCAGTTCCAGCTATATCATTATCAATAGTTCCCGGAATTCCGATTGCTTTGATTCCGTGTTCTTCATATAAGTAATGTGCCCCATGGAATGATCCATCTCCACCGATTACAACTAATCCATCAATTCCATATTTTTTTAGATTAGCTGCTGCTTTTGCCCTAACTTCAGGATCTTTAAATTCAGGCAATCTTGCTGATAATAAAATTGTTCCTCCTCTATCAGCAATTCCACTTACATCTAATAATGTTAATGGAGCAATTTGATCTTCAAGCATACCTTTGTATCCTCTTTTTATACCATAAACTTCCATTCCTTTGTTAATGGCAGCTTTTGTCACAGCTCTTATCGCTGTATTCATCCCTTGTGAATCTCCTCCACTTGTTAAAATTGCGATTTTTTTCATCGTACTTTTTCTCCTTCTATGACATTTACAATCATTCAAAAAACTAATTTCACAATTAATTTCAATCTTTACATTTTTATATTATCATTTTTGAAATCCGTTGTCAATTAATTTTTAAAATTATTTTGACTAAAGCCGTATTTTTCATTATTTTTTAGATTTTTTCACAGTAAAATTATTTTTAAAATAAATTTTAATTTGTTTTATTTTTTTTTATATTATTTACGTATGAATAATAATTTCTTCTATGTTTTTTCCATCTTGAACAGCCCATTCTAATGCAAGTCTACTAAAGTACATAATACTTTCATTTACAATTCTATCATAACCTTTTAATTTTATTTCAACATTTGCCCAATTTAACCTATATGTGTAATCCAGCATATCTAAAATCTTATTTTGCGAACGAATTTCACATTTTCTGGCAAAAGATCTTAAATTATCGTACTTCAATCCATCAGTAAGAACGGAAATATCACAAAATATATTAAAATCATCAAATTCTATATCAATAATTGATAATACCCAAAGAAGCATCTTAGCAGCTTCCAACATAAAATAAAATTCTATATTCAAATCTTTATCATTTGATGGATTTTCTAGATATTTTTTTTCACGTTCAGTCAATACTTGTTTGAACTGGTATTTCTCTTCAAAGATATCAATAATTGTCGCCAATTCTTTTTGTCCATTTTCTTTTTTCTCAAGATAAGTTTCTGCAGCAAGCCGTGTCATTACTATTGCTACAATTCTTCTTATAATATCCCATTTTTTACGTATTTTTACATTTTTTTCAGATATATTCACTTCCATCTTTTCGTTATATGGAAGATTATTTTCTTTCATCTTTTTAATATTCTTTTTCATTCTTTCAATGTCATTATCAGTCATTTCTAGATCATATTCCAAAAACATTTTTTCTGAAAGTGGTGGAATAAAATCTGAAACTTCCCATTTTTCATCATTTTGAACCATTCTTCTATTTCCAAAATGATAATGATTTATTTTTTTTTGTATAGCAAACTTATGAAAATCTTTTAAAAAATTTGCCATTTCTTCTATAAGTTTTGTTTCGTTCTTCTCTTCTTCTTTATTCATGGCTTCCATATTTATAAGTAAACTGCTATAATTAGCGAATTTTTCCTCTTTTATACTTCTAAAACTTTCTGAATTTATCTTTTCCAAAAAAATTTCTGTTTCAATTTGTTTTTTTAAGAGAAAATTACGATCTGGGTTTACTAATACTTCTATTTTTCTTCCATTTTTTAATTCAAGATAAAACTTTTTTGTGTCCTTAGTTAATTTTTCCCCGTTTTCTACAATAACTGTGTCAATTCTATCAGCATAAGTTTCCAAAAAGTTTTTTAAAAGTTCCTCGACTGATTTTTCAGCTGAAAAACATATTCCAGTTTTTATTTTTTTCTTTCTTTTGAATAACTTCCATAGATCCATTTTATTATTTCCTTTCATATTTTTTAATGCTTAAAATTATCCAGTTCCTTTTCTAAAATTGAAATAACTGTCATATCTGCAGGTATCATACTCAAAATTTTTTGATAAAGTTCTACTCTCTTTTCTCGACATACCTTTAAAAATAATAAGCACTCTCTTTTTTTTCTTAATTTCAGGCTATATCCGTCATTTAAAAGAATACTGAAATTTATTGTCTTAAAAGTTCCTTGACGAATAAAAATTCTTGTTAAGACACAAAGTTTTACTTCGTTAATATTAAAATATATCTGTTTTTTTTTTATCTTAGATATAAAAGTAAATATAAATTCTCCGTCCAATTCCTCCAAATTTTCTGCATTGAATTTAATTTTTTTTACAATTATAGAAAAAATCACATAAACTATGTATAAAATTAATATTAGTGTAGGTAATGGCAAATTGATTTGCATAATTTCCTCCCTTCAAATTTTTATCTTTTAGCAAAATATCAAGTCAATTTATTTAAAAATATTGTTGCTAAACTTAAAAATATCAAAAACCCAAAGCAGTCTGTTGCTGTTGTTAATATAACAGCTGAAGCCATTGCTGGATCAATTTTTAATGCTTTTAACGTTACTGGTATCAAAAATCCAATCATACATGCAATCACAAGGTTTCCAATCATTGCCAAAAATACTATTAATCCCATATAAAAGTTTCCGTAAAGCACCCATAGGATCCCTCCACACAACAATCCTAAAATTGCTCCATTTATTGTTCCAATTAACAACGTTTTCCAAATTATTCCAAGCGTGTCTTTCAAATCAACTTCTCCTAATGCTAACGCACGAATCGTTACGGATAAGGCTTGGGTTCCAGCATTTCCACCCATTCCGCTAATTATTGTCATTATTGAGGATAAAATAACTACTTTTTCAACTGTATTGGAAAATAATCCAATTACAAAGGATGCAAGAAATGCCGTTGCAAGATTTATAACTAACCAAGGCAATCTCTGCTTGACAGAAAACAAAAATGGTGAATTAATATCTTCTTCTTCTGAAACTCCCCCTAATTTCAAAATATCCTCAGTATTTTCTTCCTGAATTACATCAATAATGTCATCTACTGTTATAATTCCAAGTATATTCTTTTTATGATTAATAACTGGTATTACACGCAAATCGTATTTTGATACTATTCTTGCAACTTCTTCCTGATCTTCTTCAACATAGACATATTTTATATTTTCATCCATTATTTTTTCAAGTTTTGTTTCTTCCGAAGAGATCAGTATATCTCTCAAATCTGCTTCTCCCACCAGTTCTTTTCTTTCATTTGTAACAAAAATTGTTTCAATTACTTCTGTTTTTGGAGCAATAATTTTTAACTTAGCCATTACATCTTTTATTTCCAAATTTTGTTTAAATGCAATGTACTGGGTTGTCATAATCCCTCCAGCTGTATCTTCCTCGTAACCTAATAATTCACGAAACTTGTTTGCTTGTGAACGTTTCATTTTATCAAGAATTGATTTACTTTTTTGAATATCAATGTATCCTAAAATATCTACAACGTCATCTGGTGACATATACCCTAAAATATCTATATCTTCCTCATCTGAAAGTAAATCTATAATCCTTGTCTGTAATTCTTCATCTGCCTGTTCCAAAACACTAGCTTTGTTTTCATCATTCAAAAGATTAAACACCCTTAAAAGTTCATCATCATCCAGTTCTTCAAAACTTTCTGCAATATCAATCGAATGATTATCTTCAAAATATTCTTCCAGTTCTTTTTCTGTTTCAATTTTTTGAATTTCTTCAGCCATTTCTTCAGGCGACACTTCCTCAGCTTCTTCAAAATCTTTAACATCGTCATCAGATATACGACTTCTGATTTCATCTTTTAATTTTTCAACATCCTGTTGAGTTATTTCCTCCTGAATTGGTTCTTTAATGTTAGCATTAATGTCAGTATTTTTTTCATCTAAATTTACTTTATTATTTTGAGTCATTAATTCCCCCTTTCTATAATTTTCACCTTTTTATTTTTTATTTTCACATTTAAACACATTTTACTAACTTTTGATTTTTAATTTTTTCCTGAAAAATAAGTTGCTGCAAGTATTGTTTTCATATCATTTGAAAGTTTTATAATATCTTTTACATCAACCCAAACTACTTTCACATCTTCTCCGCGATCTAGTGACTGTGCAATCGGTTTAATGTCATCCGATTTTAATCTTCCGCTAAAAAAATACAGATTTTCTGTAGTATATCCAGGCGATACATAAAGCCCTTTTGGCAATTCTTCCACATCTAAAATATCCTTTTCCAAATATCCAGTTTCTTCTCGCAGTTCCCTAAAAGCTGCTGTTCTAGGATCTTCATCACCATCAATTAACCCGGCACAAACTTCCAAAGTATAATCTTTTGGACCTGGACGAAATTGCTTTACTAATATTGCCTTTTCTTTAGTTTCATTAAACAAGACAAAACATACTGCATTAGATTTATCCAAATACTCCAAAGTTATTCCCGTCGTTGGATGTATCATTTTTGCCCCTTTTAAAAATTTAAAACTGTTATCCATTTTTATTTGTTGCATGATAAATAAAATATCACACACTCCTTTCCTTATAATTTTTTATTTTCATTACTTTTAAAATTCATAATAAACCTGTCTGGTAGCCTAAATCTTTTTTATTTTTACAAGAATTAGGACTCCTTGATCCAGAATATTTATTTTATTAAACTAAATTTATATAGTTTCAGAATAAAACTAAGTTTAAAAAATACTCTCAATCACATTTAATCCAATTTCCTTTGCAAATTCTCTTGCAATTTCCATTTCTCTGTCTTCCATCCTTTTAAAATTGTGCGTATCCGATCCAATTATTGCTCTAACATCATACTGTTTTACAATTTCCCAAAATTCCTTATACGGATACATATATCTATCCCAGTCTGGATGTCTTTCAAATGATTTTCTTATTCCATTTGCATTTACTTCAAGCGGTACATTCATTTTTTGGGCAGCTTTAGAAATAATATGTGCAGCTTTTTTACAACTTTCATCCCAAGTTCTATAATTTACCATGTACAAGTCTGGATGTGCAATGTAGTCAAATTTTTGACTTTCTATTGCTTCAACCATGTATTCGGCATAACTTATGACATCTTCACCTGTTTTTATTTTCCATGAACTGTAATTTTTATTATCTCCAGATTTTCTAAAAATATGCATCCCTAAAACAAGATAATCCAATTTTTCCCTGTATTTATCATATTTTTCAAGAAGCTCTGGAAAATATTCTATTTCCAATGATTTATAAATTTTAATTTTATCTCCATATTTTTTCTGTGCATCTTCAATTTCCTTTATATATCCACTAAAATCTTCTTCTTTCATTCGGTTATCTTCATAATATTCAGGCATTGGAGCGTGGTCTGATATTCCAAGTTCGGTATAGCCTTCTCTGATTGCGACTTTTACATAATCTTCCACATTTCCAACAGCATGTTCACACCTATAATTGTGAGTATGAAAATTTGTTTTATTCATAAGTTTTCCCCATTCTGTATTTTTAAAAATTTTTCCTTTTATATATTTTACCAATTATTTTGAAAAAAATAAAGGTTTTAAATAAATTTATTTTGTTTTTAGCAAAAATTTTTGATATAATGTAAGTAAAATATAAATATTTAAGGAGGAAATTTTTTGATTTCAACAAGTAATTTATCTGTCCAGTTTGGTGGACGGAAACTTTTTGATGAAGTAAATATAAAATTTACAGAAGGAAACTGTTATGGTATTATTGGACCAAACGGAGCTGGAAAATCAACATTTTTAAAAGTTCTAACTGGAGAACTTGATTCTACTTCAGGAGAAGTTATTATAGAAAAAAACAAAAGAGTCTCATTTTTAAAACAGGATCACTTTGCTTATGAAGATGAAGAAGTGCTAAATGTAGTAATGATGGGACATGCAAAATTATATGATATTATGCTGCAAAAAAATGCATTATATGCAAAAACTGAATTTACAGAAGAAGACGGAAATTTAGCAGCTGAACTTGAGGGAGAATTTGCAGAATTAGATGGCTGGGAAGCTGAAACAAATGCCGAAAAATTTTTAATTGGACTTGGAGATC
>NZ_DBHIXN010000027.1:0-346 GCF_057270615.1 Leptotrichia sp. | reverse complement strand
CTGCTGAAATGCATCATAAATTAATGAAAGAATTGACAGAGCCTGAAAAAGTAAAAGTGCTGCTTGCACAAGCTATTTTTGGAAATCCTGATATTCTGTTGCTAGATGAACCTACAAACGGGCTTGATTTACACGCAGTAAAATGGCTTGAAGATTTTCTAATGGAACTGGAAAATACAACTGTGCTTGTCGTTTCACATGATAGACACTTTTTAAATAAAGTTTGTACTCACATTGCTGACATTGATTACGGAAAAATTAAAATGTTTGTTGGAAACTATGATTTCTGGTATGAATCAAATCAATTAATGCAAGAATTAATTAGAAACCAAAATAAAAAAATGGA
>NZ_DBHIXN010000026.1:0-30044 GCF_057270615.1 Leptotrichia sp. | reverse complement strand
ATTTTTAGAAAACTTCACTTTTCTCGATAATGATTTCTGTAATTTTTTCAATTTTTCTTCCAACATCCTAAAATATCTTGGATAATCAGCCCTTTGGTTTTCAGAACTGACAAATAATTCAGACATTGAAAAATCAAGTCCAATTACTTTATCATTACTTGGGTTTTTTTGAATTTCTTTTTCAAATTCCGTCAAAATAGAAACATAATAATTTCCATTGCTGTTTGTTAGTGTTACCGACTTTATTCTGTAATCCTTTGGTATTTCTCTATGATATTTCAATTTTACTTTTTTCAATTTTGGCAAAACCAAATATTTGTTTTCCTCAATTCGTATCGAATTATTCACACAATTTGTCGTGTAACTTTTAACACTATTCTTTTTAGATTTGAACCTTGGAAATTTCGCTCTCTTCTGAAAAAAGTTCGTAAACGATCGTCTTACATTTAATTGAGCATTTGAAAGTGCCAAACTGTCTACTTCTTTTAGAAATTGATTTTCATTTTTCAAACTGGCAGGTGTAACTATTTTATTTTTTCCAGTTTCTTCATAAATTTTATTAGCGATATATAAAATCGTATTATAAACAAAACGAACACATCCAAAAGTCTTGTTTATCAACAATTCTTGATCTTTATTTGGATAAATTCTATATTTGAATGCTAAATTATATTTCATGAAATTACACCTCCTTTTGATTTTGAATATTATTTTTAATTATTTCTCTTCGATATTTTATACAAAAATTGTATCATAGGTATATCCTTTTTTCAATTTTTTTACAAAAAAAGCAATTCATCTCCCACTTATAGAAAGCCTACGACTTCTTGCTATCTTTTTGTTAAAAATTTTGTTGTCAATTTTTTTGAATATAAAAAAAACTCCAAATATTATATAGTTATTTTACCATATATTATTTAGAGATTTACACAAAAATTTTTACGCACTCGAATTTATTTACAAAAAAATACCTATTTATTATTTCAATAGGTACTTTCTTTACTTTATTTTTTTACTTTTCTTGTAAATATTTTTTTATACCATTTACTATTCCTGTCACCATTTTATTCTGGTACTCTGATGTTGACATTTTTTTGTCTTCATCAGGATTTGACATAAATCCTAGTTCGATTAATGTATTAGTTACTTTTGACCAATTTGTTCCTGTAAGGTCATCTCTATAAGAAACTCCACGATTTTTTGCTCCTGTTGCTTTTACGTATTCTGATAATATATCATGTGAAAATTTATCACTAGATTTTTGAACGCCTTTTGTGTATGGATTTTCTGGTGAAGAAGTTAAAACTGAAGCTCCTTGAGTTGAAGAATTATTGATTCCATCAGCATGGAGTCTTATGTATACTGAACATCCTGCATTATTTGTCCTTATTGCACGTTCTTTGTTGCTGATATCTACATCATGTGTTTCACGTACCATAAATACTTGATAACCTTCTTTTTTCAATGCATCTCTTAACTTTAACCCGACTTCTAATGTAAGCTGATATTCATATTTTTTTGTTGCTACTCCTCTTGTTCCTGATGATACTTTTGGTTTTTTCTTTGATGAACCAGGTCCAATTTCTTCTAATCCTGAATTTCCTTTAAGCTGATGTCCTGGATCAATACAGATTAATTCATTATTATTTTTTGATACACTATTAGTTTCAGCTTTTATTGGAAAAAATGTTGCTACACTTATTGTCAACATTGATATTACTTTTTTTATTATATCTATCATTCCCTCTGTCATAATCTTCCTCCTAAAATTTTTTTCACTTTAAGTCTACCATATAATTTTGTAATTAACAACTATATTTTAATTAATTTTTTAAAAAATTAAAAATTATAATTATTACTAATATTTTTTGATTTTCTAAAATTATTATTTCTTTTCAAAATCTTTTATTTTTAAAAAAATATAAACTATTATAGCACAAAAAATAAAAAACATCTCAAGATTATTAGCATTATTATTGCTATCAATACAAGACTGTCTTTCCTTAACGTCAACGATATTTTTACAATTCTTTCGACTGGAACTTCTTGAATGAGAACCACGACTTCTCCAAAAAGATGACGAATTTTCTTGCTCATCATCACTAGATTTTTTAGACTTTCCATCTCCTTCTCCATCTGAATGCCCTCTCAAATGCTCTCCGCTACTATGTTCTCCACCATAGTGACCACCATAATGATGACTTCCACCACTTCCATGAAAATGACCATGCCCACCACCGTGAGAATGTCCGCCACCACCTCTTCTTACTAATTTTTCCATGTTCTCCTCCTCTTATTATCCATCACACTTTTTTAAAATTATATGATTTATCAAAAGCATAACCAAACCCTGTTCTTAAAAAATTATTTGCTCTTTTTCTATTAAAATTTTTAATATTAAACTGTTTTGATCTTCCAGAATATTTCGTAACAAATAAATCTGTATTTACAAACTTTGGTGTCTCTTCTATAAATTTTAAAAAATTTTCTTCAAACATTTCTTTATTATCTTTTATTTTCTCCAATTCAATCAAAAATACATTTTTTAATGCAGAATATCTATTATTTGGAACTTTCAACTTAGAACAAGTTTGATCATACTTTTGTTTAAGTTCTTTAAAATATTCATTGCTTCCCAATGATTTCTGGTTTTTTTCTTTAGTTAATTCTGATTTTGAATTATTTTCCTCTAAACTTGAATCTTCTTTTCCCAAAACATTCTTTTCTTCTAAAATTTCTCTTTTCTCAACAACTAATTCAGGAATTTCTCCAATTTTTTCAGGAATGTAATAAATTTCTTCAGCATTATAATCTTCAATATAAACAGAAACATATGAATACAGCTTATTCGTTTTCCTTTTCAAAATTACCAGCTCTTCGACAAATTTATCATCCATAATCAAAGTCTTTTTCAAAGAATCAATCAAAACTTTATAATAATTATCCACATCTTTAATCATATATTCATACTCGTCAAAAAAATAAATTATTTTAACCTTAAGCGGTCTTTCCAGTAACTCAGCTTCACCATACTCCTTTTTAATAATTCTCCTAATTTCCTCCGTATACTTATCATATTCCCTTTTTAAATTATCTGATTTCATAAAAAAATTTATACTTTTCAATATTCCTTTCAAAGAAAAGGCATACAAATATTTCTGCTTTTCAATCGACTCTTCATTCATCTTTTTCAATTCCTTTTCGATATTTAATAAATTTTGTTGCATTTCCAATATTTTTTTCTCTAAAGACATTCTTCTCTCGCTTTCTTTACCCTCCCACATTTTTTACAACTTCAATGATTTCAAAATTTAATTTCAATCTAATTCTTCCAATTCTTTCACATCATATTTCCCCATATTTTCATACTCATAAGACTGATTAATTCCATTCATAAACATATCTCTATCCTCAATATCACTTGTCAAACTTTCCTTCAAAAGAAATTTCAATTCTAAATCATTAACCACACTTCTTTTCATCGCTGATAAATAGTCATTTCTATTAATTTTTTGCCAATCTACACACATTCCCAATCTTTTTATTAACATCTGATCCAACCAAATCCTAGTAGCTCTCCCATTTCCCTCATAAAATGGGTGCATTATATTCATCTCAATATATTTTTCAACTATTTCCTCAAAATTATTTTCAGGCATTTTTGAAACCGTCTTTAAATTATCTTCAAGATACATCACACGACAAAACATGGTATCACCTTTCCTAATATCATGTTTTCTCACTTCTCCAGCAGTTCCATAGCATTCTTGAAACAAATACCGATGTATTTCCTTCAATCCTTCAAAAGTTCCCACTTGAATATTTTTCAATATTCCATTATCAAACAATTCCCTTGCCCGTCTTTTACTCAAAAATTCTTCTTCATCTTGAGAAACTAACCTTTTTAAAATTTTGTCGCTTTCGTTTTCCCAGTTGTATTTGTTATTTGTCATTTATTTTCCCCATTCTACTCTCTACTCTTCAAATCCCTTCAATTCCTCACTCTTCAAATCCCACTCTTCCATCATTTCCATCTCGTCACTATCCAATCTGTCAAATTCCTCCTGAATTTCCATCAATTTTCCAACATCATTTTTTCGCCCAGCTTCTTCATAGTCTTTATTCAATTCTTCCCGTTTTTCTGAGATTTTCTCCATTTTCTCTTCCAATTTCGCAATATCTCTTTTCAATTTTGAAATTTTTTTAGAAAGTTCCTTTTGCTCCTGATATGACAATTTTTGTTCTTCTTTTGTTTCAATGTCAGTTGCAGTCGGATTCGATTTATTGTTTTTCAAACTTTCCTTGTAATCTTCGTAATTTCCTTTAAATTTCGTAAGACCATTTTCGTCAAGATAGTAAATTGTGTTACAAACTGTGTCTAAAAAGTGACGATTATGCGATACGACAAGCATTGTTCCGTCAAAATCTTCCAATGCGTCTTCCAAAACTTCAATTGAATAAATATCCAAATGGTTTGTCGGTTCATCTAAAATTAGGAAATTTGCTCTTTGCATATACAATTTTAAGAATGAAACTCTAACTTTTTCCCCACCGCTCAATTTTTCTACTTTTTTCAAAACACCATCGCCTGAAAACAAGAAAGCTCCCGCAAGTGTTCGCAAATATTCTTCCGTCAAATTTAAAGAATTATTAATTTCCTGCAAAATATTGTTTGCTGGAGTCAAATCCATGTGATTTTGGTCGTAATAACCGACTTTTACACGAGAACCAAACTCAACTGTTCCTGAATCTTGCTTCAATTTATTTACCAAAATTTTTAACAAAGTTGATTTTCCGATCCCATTTTTTCCAATAATTCCAACTCTTTCCCCACGAAATAGCTGAAAACTCACATTATTCAACACTTTTTTATTATCAAAACTTTTTGAAATTCCATTCACTTTTAAAACATTGTCCCCAGTAATCGTGTCTGTTTCAAATTTTAATTTCATTCTTTGCGGATTAAAAACAGGATCGTCCATTCGCTCGATTCTATCCAGAATTTTTTGTCGTCCTTTTGCCTGTCTAGCCTTTATTCCAGCACGGAATCTGTCAATATATTCTTCCATTTTCTTAATTTTTTCCTGCTCTTTTTCGTAACGCTTCATTTCCCCCTTCAAAATCATCTCTTTTTGAATAATAAATGCAGAAAAATTCCCATCATATTTATGCAATTTCTTATTCTCAATTTCAAAAATTTTGTTACAAACATTATCCAAAAAAATCCTATCATGTGAAACAAGCAAAAACGCCTTTGCATACCGTTTCAAATAGTCTTCCAGCCACTCAATTGAAACCAAATCTAAATGGTTTGTTGGCTCATCTAAAATTAGTAAATCTGGCTCAGATAATAGCAATTTTGCAAGTGAAACCCTAGTCTGTTCTCCACCACTCAAATCTTTTAGCACTAAATTGTAATATTCCTCTGTCAGCTCCAGCCCAGTCAAAATCTGCTTTATCTTATACTCAATATCATATCCGCCCTTCGCCTCATAAAGCGACGACAACTCCGCAGACTTATTAATCAATTTTTCCAGCTCATCATTTTCAGCCGTTCCCAAAAGCAAATTAACCTTCTGAAGTTCGTGCCAAATTTCCCTCTCTTCTGCAAAAACCGACATCATTTCTTCATAAATCGTGTTTTTTTCATCCGAAAATTCATGATTTTGCGATAAATACCCAATTTTCATAGAAGGACTTTTCACAATATTCCCAACTTCATTCAAATTATCTTCCGCCCCATCAATTCGCTCTCTATCAAGCAACATCCGAATAATTGTCGACTTCCCAGCTCCATTCACCCCAACAAGCCCAATCTTATCCTTCTCCTCAATCGTAAAATTAATATCCTTCAATATATATTCCCCAGCAAACTGCTTATACACCCTATTAAATTGCACTAAACTCATCAAATTCCCTTCCTTTTCTCTATTTTTATCAAATTATTTTTTTATATCTTATATTTTAATTTTATTCGTTAAATTATATCATTTTTGATATTTGTTTACAATGTTTGGGAATTTCTCATTAAAGAAATTTTTCTTTTAAATTTGACAATAATATTAAACTTTGATATAATTTATATATGTACTTTTTAAAAAGGAGGTAATTTTATGAACAAAAAGAAAATTAACACGGTTGTTGGTTCAATTGGAGCATTTATTGGAGTTTTTGTGTTTATAACCTATATTCCTCAAATTATTGCTAATTTAGGAGGAGAAAAAGCTCAGCCTTGGCAACCTCTTACGGCTTCGATTTCTTGTCTAATTTGGGTTATTTACGGATGGACTAAAGAACCTAAAAAAGATTTTATTCTTATCGTTCCAAATTTAGCTGGAGTGATATTAGGATTTTTAACTTTTATTACAGCTTTATAAATTTTTATTTATAAAAAATGAAATTTACTATTAAATATTTTTATTATACTTTTATTTAAAAACAAAAAGAGGTTTTATGCCTCTTTTTTTATTTTATCAGAAATTTTTATTTATTTTTTCTAGTATATAAGCAAAAAATATATTATTTTTAAAAGTTTTTCTAGTATAAGTTGAAAAACTTTTTAATTTAGTATATAATTTCTTGTATATATTAATATAGGTGGTGATAAAATGATAAAAAGAGAGCAATATTTAAAAGAAATTAGGAAATTTATGGATAAACCTATAATAAAAGTTATTACTGGTATGCGTAGAAGTGGGAAATCTATGATTTTAAAATTAATATCTAAAGAACTCGAAGAAAAGGGAATTAATAAAGAGAATATTATTTTTATTAATTTTGAGTCTTTAATGTTTGCCGAATTTGCAAATTTTCAAAAATTATATAGTTATATTATTGAAAAATCAAAAAATTTAACTGGTAAAATTTATATTTTACTCGATGAAATTCAAGAAGTTGTCTCTTGGGAAAAAGTGATAAATTCATTGCTAGTTGACTTAGATTGTGATATTTATATCACTGGTTCAAATGCTAATTTATTATCTTCGGAATTGGCTACCTACATTGCAGGAAGATATGTTGAAATAAAGGTTTTTCCTTTATCTTTTAAAGAATTTATAGATTTTTCCAAAATTCAAAATCCAGAAAAAATTTACAGCAATGAAGAATATTTTGAAAAATATTTGCAATTTGGAGGTTTACCTGCTATCCACAATTTTAATCAAGATAAAACTTCTATTTATCAGTATTTGACTGATATTTATAATTCTGTCTTGCTAAAAGATGTTGTTGCAAGAAATAATATAAGGGATATTGAACTTTTAGAACGAATAATTTTATATATTTTTGACAATATTGGAAATATTTTTTCTGCCAAAAAAATTTCAGATTTTTTGAAAAGCCAAGGTAGAAAATTAAGTGTTGAAACTGTTTACAATCATTTAAAAGCACTTGAAAATGCGTATATTATTTCAAAAGTTCAAAGATATGACATAAAAGTAAAATCCATTTTAGAAACACAAGAAAAATTTTATCTTCTTGACTTAGGTTTAAAACATTCTCAATTAGGCTACAAAGCAAACGACATCGCTGGTCATCTTGAAAACATCATCTATTTAGAACTATTAAGAAGAAAATACAATGTAAATATTGGAAAATTAAAAACAAAAGAAATTGATTTCATTGCACAAAAAGAAGATAAAAAATTATATATTCAAGCAACTTATCTTTTAGCCTCAGAAAACACCATTGAGAGAGAATTTTCTCCATTAAAAAACATTGAAGACAACTATCCAAAATATGTTCTTTCTATGGATAATTTAGATGAATATAATATAAATGGAATTCTGCGAAAACGAATTATTGATTTTTTATTGGATTTATGATTTTGGAATTATAGTAAAAATTTTTATTTTAAAATATTTTATTTTACTGATTTTTATAATACAATGACATCACGAATATGAAAAATTTTATCCAAAAATTTTCAAAATAATAGATAAAAATGAAAGAGAACCAATCAAATCAGTTCTCTTTTTTTTCCATATCAAACAAAGCCATAGTTTTACTCTACTACTCTCAAAACTCTACAATTTCTCACAAACAAAAATGAAACATCTTCAACTAATATTTCCGATTTAGAAATAAAAATTCCCGTCATTTTATCTATTTCTTTTAAAATTATTTTCTCATTATCAAATCTTTAAATTTTTTCATAAAATTTCTTTCCTTAAAAATCATCTTCCCATAATATTAACTTTCAATTCCCCCAACAATTTTTTATCACAAAAAACAGTCGAAATCAAAAGTTTTTTATAAATAAATTCTTTTCTCCCAGCAAAATTATTTTTCTCCAAAGTAACATCCAAAAATTTCAAAAATCTTTTTTCAATTCCCAAAGCAAAAGCATAAATATACATTTGCTGAAAATTTTCGATTAATTCATCTTCACTTGAAAAAGTGGGAACTTCCAATTTTTCAAAATTTAAAATGTATTTTCTGAATGATTCAATTTCATTCATGGCCAAAAGTCCATTTTCAGTATATCGCACGATTAATTTCTTGTAAATAAAAAATAAAATTACAAATGTCAATGGAATTAAAATATAAAATCTTAGTTCAAATATGAATGCAATATTTGGCAACATAAAACTATACAACGAAAATAAAAATACCAATGCAATAAAAATTTTTACTATTTTTGGGATATACTTAGAAAATATCGGTAAAAATGACATTCTTAGCCAAAGACTTTCCAAGAAAAAAACGATTATTGCAGCTAAAACTATAAGTCCAAAATTCCCTTCTCCACTTCCAAATTTTACATCTTTACTTGTCATTATAATTGAAGCTAAAATAACTCCAAAATAAAAAATATAAAATCCTGAATTTTTCTTGTAAATTATAAATTCTTCCAATTTTTCAGGCGACCAAAATGAACCTAAAAACTTTTTCTTCGTCCTTTTATAAATCTCAAACATTTTTTCAAAAAAAGGATCTAAAGATTTTTGATTATATGAACTACTCGAATAATTGCCGCTTGAACTACTCGATGAAGAACCCTTTAAAATTACATTTATCAAAAAAGCTACTAAAAAAGTTATTAACACTTGCAAGACTTCTCTAAAAATCTCTTTTCTTCTATCAATATTTTTTTCATCCATTTTCGGCAATTTCTCTCTATTCCCAGAACTTTGATAATCACTCAAAATCCCCTTTTCAGAATCCGCCAAGCTATCTAAAACCCATCGCTCTTCTGCAAAAAGCTCATCTTGTCTATAATAATTACTTTTAGATTTTTCCAAATTTTTCTTATACAAAATATCTGATTGAAAATCCATATTTTCAAAAAGTTTTTCTCTTTTCGCAATTATAAAATTTTTCTCAACCAAAGAAAATATCCCAATATGAAAATTTTTTTCCGTACCAGAATTATTCAAAATTCCAACTCCCATTGCAGAAATACTTTTCGGAACTTTTAATTTTGGTAGCATATCTTTTTTGAAAAAATTTTTACCCCAAAATTTTACTGTCCAAAAGCAGTAAATCAGTAAAACTGTAATCGCAATTATATAAATAATTGTTATTTCTCTCATAAAATCCTCCAATAATAATCAAAAAATTTCAAATGAAATTTCTTCATTATTCCTTCTCATTCTCAACTTCTTTCTCATCACTCCACTCATCTCTAGATTTACTAGAATTAAGAACATATCTAGATCCCGAAAACATTATTTTTGAGAACATACTTTTCATCTTTCCACTTTTTCTAGCGTACACAAATGTTTTTTCAAATGAATAAACTCTTGTCAATTCCAACAATGAAAATAATCTCAAGACAAATCCGATAACAAAAGCAAATCTTATAGTGTAAAATTGTTCTCCAAAAATATAAATTACGCCGTTATTGATAAATTTTCCTAAAATTCCACCAAATATTCCAGCTGCTATTGCTGAAAGCCCGGAAACCATCGCATAAGCTCCCACATAAGCATCAGCAGGCTCTCCAGAAACTTCCATCATCAAATTTAATAAACTTAGTGTTATTGCTGTAAATCCAATCGCATCAATTACCGCAGCTGCAAAAAGCATTGACATTTTGTTATCTTGAGTCATCGAAAAATATGTAAGGACATAATATGTTGTAAAAAATATTCCCATTCGCAACATCGTTTTATTCCCGTATTTATCAGAAAATTTTCCATACACCAAATAAAGTACGCTTGACAAGATTGCTGTTAAAACTCCCATTTGTGAAATAAACATTGTATTTACACCAAGTATTTTAATTCTATAGTATTCTGTCATTGGTTTCAAAAATTCCCATGTAAAAAGCCACACAGAAGCAAATCTTAAATAATCAACAAAATTCTTATTCTTGAATGCCATTTTTATACTTACTTTTTTAGCATCATCTCCTAAATCAGGAACATAATGAAGACACATAAATATTGCTGAACCTATTGCTGAAAGCGACATTGTTGTTGTCAAAAATAGCATTGCAATTTTTCTATTAGGCATTGATAAAACATATCCATAAAATAAAGTATAAACTACGGTAGATAACGAAGAAAATAAATTACGAACCCCAAAATATCTTCCTCTCTCTTTTTTATTAATAATTGTTGTCATTACTGCTGTCCACACATTATTTGAAAATGGCGAAACAATAGCATAAATAAACATTACCATAAAATATACTCCCTGTTTTCTCACATCAAAAAGTATAGCAAAAGGCATCACGCATATCACCAATCTTGAAAGGGTTGCTGCTATTACCATTGTCTTTTTTCTGCTCCCAAGAATATTATTTACTTTGCTTGTAAATATTTGTAATAGATATCCAGCTGTCGGTAAAGACGACACAATTGAGATAAAAAAAGAACTCATATTAAAATAAATCGCCAGACTTAACAGTACAAAGCTCTGCATTCCTACCGAATATCCATTAAAGAACATAACTTCTAATATTGCATATTTTTTTGTATTTTCTATCGAACGTTCTCTATCCATATTTCCCTCCAATTTCTCCTGTCGCCTCAATCGACAATCTAAAAAAATAGACAAAGATGACTAATTCAAAACTGAATAACCTCTTTGCCTAACTGCATATTTATTTTATAATTTAATTATTTATTACCACCAAATAATTTACCAATCATTCCAGTCAAATCATCCATTACATTTCCATCTTTATTCGCATCTAATAAATTTGTAATCATACTCATAATTCCACCTTCTCCAGCAAAATTCGCTGCAAGATTTGAAGTTAAATTACTAATTCCTTGTGCATCTAAATTATTTTCTTTTTTCTGTTGTCCTAACGCTCCCAAAACCAATGGTGCCAAAGTTTCTAACATCTTCAAACTTCCTTGCGTATCCAAACCACTCGACTGAGAAACAGCATTTGCCACATTTTGTGTATTTCCACCAAATAAATGGTTCAAAATTCCTGCTCCATCCTTTAAATCAGGGTTTTGTAAATAACTTCCAAGATTATTTAATACTGAGCCATCGTGCTGTTCCAACGCTTTATTCAATCCTTGTGCTTTTTCGCTATTATTTGCATTTTTATTAACTGCTGCCAAAATTGCTGGTAGAGCTGCTGCTACTCCATTTCTCGCTTCTGTGCTGCTTCCTCCAACTTGCTCGGCTAATTTCCCTAAATCTTGTCCTTGTAAAAGTCCTAATAATGCCTCTAAATTCATTTTTCCTCCATTTTTTTTAATTATTTGTTCTTTTCTAATTTTACTAATGTTTCTTCATTCGTTTTACTTTTATTGATAAAATTCAAATTATGAATACTAGTTACTGCCTTTTCATCTTCTGAATCTCTAGCAAAAAATATAAGCTCTCCTGTTGCAGAATCTATTCTTATTCCATAAATTATACCATTTGTATAGGTTAAAAAGCTTGTCAACTCTTTCTCTCCTAAACTTGATAAAATTTTTGTATAAATTGCTCTAGCCTCTGAATCTTTGATATTTTTATCAGAAACTTGTATCAAATTTACAACCATATTTTCAATAATTCCTAAATTAGCTCCATTTACATTATTAACTTTAAGAAATATACTAGTTGCACTTATTCCACTATAATCAAGTGCATAAATTGCATCTCCTCTTGAATGTATTTTGGCATAATAATAATTTCTATTTTCATAAGTTAATTTTTCAAAATTTCCAATACTTATTTTATTGTCTTTAGATTTTTTTGAAAAAGTTTCGATTATCTTTTCTATTGAATTATTTGAAAAAATGTTTTCCTGTGCAGTTTTATTTTGTATATTTTCAGGATTCTTTTTTTCCTCTTTCTTCTCACTTCCTTTTTTATCATAACCTATCATAAAAATAAATAAAAAAAGCAAAAATATATTCATTTTTTTATTCAACATTTTTATTACCACCTATTTTTTTTATACAAAATACTAAATCTCATTTAAAAAATAAAAATTATATATTTTAAATTTTTATCTCCTTGATAAAAAAATTTATAATTAATCCACTATTTAAATGAGCAATAGTACAAAATCTCCTCAAAATCAAACTAAAAAAACTTTGTTTTATTTTTTGTTAAATATTAAAGAAATCAAGTATATTTGATACATTATACAATATTATTCTTAATTTTTCCATATTTTTTCAAAAAAAAAGACTATTTATAAACAAGCTAATACTCATTTTTAAATAGTCTTAATTTTTAACTAAAAGAAAAACTTATTGTTATTTTTCAATTCTTGTATAAGGCATTAAAGCTATTTGTCTAGCTCTTTTAATTGCTTTTGCAATTTTTCTTTGAACTTTAGCTTCCAATCCTGTTACTCTCGCTGGAGAGATTTTACCTTTATCATTCATAAAGTTTTTTAATAATTCAACATTTTTATAATTGATATCTTCTACTTTAAATTTAACTTTTGGTCGTCTTTTTCTTCTTTTAAATTCTGTAACTGGTTTAGCTCTCATTAATTTACACCTGCTACTAAAAATGTATTAAAATATATTTAATACACCAGAATATTGCTGCTTCAATGAACATACTAAAGTCTACTAGCTATTTTGTTCTCCACAGCCGTAAATTCCCGACTAGCCCTCGGTACACATAATATATTCTGCTTCACTAAATTGTAGCATTTCTCCTTCTTTATTTATTTAGAATATATTATTTACGCTAAAATACCATAATTTTAGCATTTTCCAAATTAAAACTTGTTTAGTTGTTAAAATGGAAATCCTTCATCATCTTCCGTGTCATCATCATTTTCAAATGTATTATTATGAGCCGAATTATTATTGCTGTTATTTCCATTATTTCCATTATAAGACTGGTTTTGCTGGTATCCATTATTATTATTATTACTATTTCCTGAACTATCAACAAATTCAAAACTATTTACAACAACTTTTGTAGATTTTCTTTTTTCACCGTTTTGTTCATAACTGCTTACGTTCAAACGTCCTTGTACAAGAATTTTTCTACCTTTTCTAAAATATTCGGCAATAGTTTCTGCTGTCTTTTCCCAGGCAATACAATCAATAAATTCTGCATCATCTTTTGTTTTTTGCACAGCTAATGTAAAGTTAGCGTATGCTTTACCTCCTGAAGAGTATTTTAACTCAGGATCTCTTGTCATTCTTCCAATTAATATTACTACATTCATAATATTTCCCCCTAATTTTTAAATTTATTTATATAAAAAAACCTCAAATTTATATTTAAGTAATCAAATAATTTTGAATTAGTCATTTTTAACAATCATATATTTTAAAATTGACTCGTTAATGTTTAATTTTGATTCAATTTCAGTAAATTTAGTTCCATCTGCTTGAAATGTTGTTAAAACGTAATATCCATTTTCTTTTTTCTTAATTGGGTAAGCTAATTTTCTATCTCCCCAAATTTCTGTTTTAACTTCAGCTGATCCAGCAGTTTTTAATGTTTCTTCTACAAATGCAACTCCAGCTTGTTTTTCTTCTTCTGTTAATTGTGTAGATAAAATAAACATAATTTCATAATTTCTCATTTTTTTCTCCTTTCCTATGGCTTTTTAGCCCTACTTCTAAAATAGAGCAGGTTATATAATTATAACAAAAAAGCCTAATAAAATCAAGTTATTTTCAAAATTTATTTGATTCTTTTGATAATACAGTAATTTACTTTAACAATATTAGACTTTTGTATTTAATTATTCTTCAAAAAATGGTGGCAATACAAAATCACTTGAATTTTCTATTTTTTCTTCTTCATCTTCATAATTATTCTCTTCACTTTGATAATCAGTACTTTCACTGTCTTCTTCATTAATTTTTTCTTCTTCTTTTTCTTCTGACGGTGCAAATCTTATTGTTTGTGAAGATCTTGCATTATCTGAAAAAGATTCTTCCTCAAAGTCTGTTGCCACTAATGATACACTTATTGTTCCTTCTAATTCAGGTTCCATAATATAACCCCATAATAAATTAGCTTTATCATGTCCAGCTTTTTCTGAGATTGTTTGAGCCACTTCTTGTATTTCCTGTAATCCAATATCTGGACCAGCTGTAACATTTATTAATATCTTTCTTGCACCTTCGATAGATTTTTCTAATAGCGGACTATTTAATGCCTGAGCTGTTGCACTCTTAGCTTTTTCGTCGCCATTTGCCTCCCCAAATCCTAACATTGCAATTCCAGAGTTTTGCATAATAGATTTTATATCTGCAAAATCCAGATTTACAATTCCTTGTTTTGTAATCAGGTCAGAAATACCTTTTATTCCCATTTTTAAAACTCCATTTGCTTCTTTAAATGCATTCATTAAAGAAATATTCATTCCAGGTATTTCAAACAATCTATCATTTGGGATAGCAATCAAAGTATCTACATTTTCTCTTAAATTATCAATTCCAAGTGCAGCATTATTTTTCTTTAATGGCCCTTCAAAACTAAAAGGTTTAGTTACAATAGCTACAGTTAAAATTCCCATTGCTTTTGCCACTTCGGCAATAATTGGAGAAGCTCCCGTTCCAGTTCCACCACCCATTCCAGCGGTTATGAATAACATATCTGTACCTTCTAAAACTTCTTTTATTTTTTCTTCTGATTCTTTTGCAGCGATTCTCCCTTTTTCAGGATCTGCACCAGCTCCCATCCCTTTTCCTAAAAGTACTTTTATAGATGCCTTTGATCTATCTAAATCTTGCTGATCTGTATTTATTGCTATAAAATCAACAGTTGTTATGTTACTCTCTATCATATCGTTTATTGCGTTTCCACCAGCTCCACCTACTCCTACTACTTTCAGTTTTGCTGTATTGCTAAAGTTATCCATTTTTCTTTGCTACTACTTAAGATTAAATAATTTAATAACTTTTAAAGTAGCTTCTCCTTTCTCTTAATTTCACGTAAAATATCATTTTACAACAACTTCTTTAAATCTTAAATCCATTGAAGTTATCGGATGTTCTTTTTTTAATCTTTTGTATAAATTATATGCATAATCATATCTTGTTTCTGTTACTGTTGTTTCTGTTATTATTTTTACATTATTAGTAAGAAGTATTTCGTAATTTTTTTCAGATTGTCTTATTTCTGAAATCATAGCATAAAACTCTTTGTTTTTTATTTTAGAAAGTATTGTCTTCATTGCATTTAGACTTTCATCATCTGTATAATCTATTACAGGAATATTTTTTGCCGGTTCTTCCAAAATATCACCATATATATTTAAATCTTTATCTGCTAAAAATGTTTCGTTCCCTTTTTTTATATATACATAAGGCTCTCTTTCTTCTATAAAAACTTGAATTTTACTTGGAAAAAGTTTTTTTATTGATACTTTTCTTATTCTTATATCTTTTTTTATAAGATTTTCAATCTCATTTGTATTTAAATATACGATATTTTTACCTTTCATCTGTTCAAGCTGGGCTATAACATCTTGCCTTAACAACTTAGTTTGACCTTCTATTATAACTTCCTGAACTTTAAAATAATCTGTATCAATAAACATTTTGCTAAAAAACATTATTCCTGCCAATAAAAACAATAAAATCAATACTTTTATCGACTTTTTCATTTTTAAGCTCCGTTTTTTCTATATTATACACTTTTTTTCAATTTTATTCAATATATTAAATGAATTTATTTAAATTTAATAGTAAAACTGCTTTAAAATTAATCTTAAAAAGATAATTTTTATTTAAAATTCTTTATTATAAATTCTTTTATTAACCTTTTAAAATTATAATTTCTGTTTCTAATTTGATTCCAAATTTTTCAAAAACAACTTCTTTTACATGCTCAATAACTGAAATAACATCATTAAAAGTTGCATTTCCCAAATTTGTTATAAAATTTGGATGCTTTGTGGAAACTGCTGCATCTCCAACTCTATATCCCTTTAAATCAGCATCAGAAATTAGTCTTGCTGCAAATTTCCCTTCTGGATTTTTGAACGTACTTCCCAAATTTGGTAAATCTAACGGATGTTTTATCTTTCTTTGTTCTCTTTTATCCTCAGAAGCAATCTTATCAAATCCAAATCCAAATTTGAAAAGAGCAGAAATAACAATCCATTTATTTTCTTTTATTTCAGTAGTTCTATACTTAAAATTTAAATCTGCTGTTTTTATTTTTACAATTTCTCCATCATTTTTGCAGACTTCAACTTCTTCAATACAGTCAAAAATCTCTGTTCCATAAGCTCCACCATTCATATTTACAAGTCCACCGACTGATCCTGGAATCCCAGTAATATTTTCCAGGCCTGAATAATCATTCTTTTCCATAAATTCTATCAAATCATCCAAGTCCAGTCCAGCTTCTACTCTTACAAAATCATAACTCTTTTCTCTTTTTTCATTTTGAATTTTTTTCTCAACTGTTATACTCTTTAATCTCTTCAATGACAGAAAACTTATATTTAAATTTCCATCGTTAATAAGAGTATTTGTACCATTTCCCAAAAGAAAAATGTTATTTCTAGTTTGTAAAATTTCTTTTAATTCATTTTTATCATCTATGAAAATAAGCTCTTTTGCAGTTCCGCCAACTTTCATATTTGAATATTCTTTCATTTTGGCATTTTTTATTATTTCCATTTTTTACTTTACTCTCTCCCTCTTTGGATTTTTTATATTTCTATTTTTCCATTTTTTTTAAGTCATCTGCAATTTCATGAGCTACTCTTGATACACTTCCAGCTCCCATAAATACATAAGTGTTTCCACTATTTCTATCATTTTTTATAATATCTTCAATCTCTTCTTGAGTTTGTACTCTAACATTTCCTCCAATTTTTTGAGCAAGCAGTTCTGAAGATACCCCATAAGTATTATCTTCACTTGCTGCATATATTGGAAGCAAAATTAAGTCATCAGCTTCTTTTAATGATTTTACAAAATCATCAAAGAAAAATTTTGTACGGCTGTATCGGTGTGGTTGGAAAATTACAATTACTTTTCCCTTTTCAGTCTTATGTGCTGCATTTATTGTAACTTTTACTTCTGTTGGATGATGTGCATAATCATCAATTATTCTTAAATTATTATCATAAATAACTTGATATCTTCTTTTTGCCCCTTTAAATTTTAAGATTCTTTCTTTTACTTTTTTCATATTACAATTAAATTCATGAGCAAAATAAATTACTGGAAGTGAATTTGCAACATTGTGAGTTCCAGGAATGCTCAAGCTAAATGTACCCAAATCTTCACCTTTTTTCACAACTTCAAAACTTGTTACTCCATTTTCTACTCTTATATTTTTAGCATAAATATCGGCAGTCTCGTCTTTTATGCTATACCATACTATATTTTTATTTTTTAAATGAAGTCCAACTTTTTCAACGGTATCTTTACAAAGAACTGCAATTCTTTCTGTACTATCAATAAACTGTTCAAATGATTTTTTTATATTTTCAAATGTTCCGTGATGATCTAAATGATCAGCTTCCACATTTGTTACAACAGAATATTTGGGTTTTATATATAAAAATGAATTATCACTTTCATCGGCTTCAGCAATAAAATATTCTGAATTTCCGATTCTACTGTTACTTTGAATTTCAGGAATTATTCCTCCTACAACAATAAATGGTTCTTTTTCCAACAAAGCAACACTCATCATAGAACTTGTTGTAGTTTTACCATGAGTTCCTGCCACAGCGATTCCATCAAATCTATTCATTATTTCTGCAAGGAGTTGTCCTCTTTTTACTTTTTTTATATTGTTGTCAACAATATATTTATATTCAGGATTTGTTTCTTTTATTGCTGTTGAATATACAAACAGATCTATCCCTTTATCTTTTACATTTTCTTCAACTTGTCCGATATAAACCTTTATTCCCATGTCTTCCATATCTTTAGTTACAGCTTTTCTTTCTAAATCTGAACCTGCCACATTAAATCCATCAGCTGCTAAAATTTTTGCAAGCCCACTCATTCCTATTCCATTTATTCCGCTAAAATATACATTATTCACTTTTGTTAACATAATTTCCTCCAAATCTTCTTTTTCATGTTTTATTTCTGTATTTTTTGTTTAAAGTCCCATTTCATTTACTATTATTTCTGCTGAATTTCCTTTTTTCAAAGTTTTTACATTTTCACTCATAAATTCCAGCATTGACGCTTGTCCCACTATTGATAAGGCTTCATCTATCGCCTCTTCTGCAGTTTCGTTTGTAAATATTTTTGCACCATTTGCATATTCCAGTACATCTGCATTTTCCTTTTGTCCAACAAAGTCATATGGAATCAATATTGATGGCTTTTCCAACTGAATAAGTTCAGAAATAGTCGAAGCTCCGGCACGGCAAATTACAATATCAGAAGCTGCCATTAATTCTGGTACATTTTCAAAATATGGTTCAACTACCGCTGTTCCAAAATTTCTTATTCTATAAGTTGATGCCTTGTAATTATCTTTTCCAGTTGCCCAGAATAGTCTTATTTTTTCATCATTTAATATCACTTTCCATTTTTTCAAAATAGCTTCGTTTATATTTTTTGCTCCCAGACTTCCACCAATTACAAGAATTACTTTTTCATCATCTTTTATATTTAGTTTTTTTCTTTCTTCAGATTTATCTTTTTTATAGAACTCTTCTCTCAATGGATTTCCAGTTACCACAAACTTGTCTTTATATTTTTCTTTAATACCTTCAAGCGTATTCTCAAAAGCGACAAATACTTTTTTTGCCCCTTTGTAAAACCATTTATTTGCTTGACCCATTGTGTGATTCTGTTCCTGAAGATAATATGGTATCCGTAGTACATTAGCTGCTATTAATACTGGTATTGTTATGTAATTTCCAAATGCTATTATTTTTGTAGGCTTTTCTTTTTTTAGTAATTTTATTGTACTTACAGTTGCCATCATCATTTTAAATACAGATTTTATACTTCTTAGCGGCAATATATCAAGTCCTATAAATCTAAAATTTTCATTTGGAACAATGTCCTTTTCCATTCGGTGCTTTGTCCCAATAAATAAAGTATCTATTCCCTTTTCCCTAACTTTTTTTGCAATTGACAAGGCAGGATAAATATGTCCACCTGTTCCTCCTGTAGTAAACACTACTTTTTCCATCACTTTATTTTTCCTCTCATTTTATTTGATTTGCTTTATTACATCATATAGTCAACTTCATTTAGTTTATCCAGTTCTTTACCCATTTCCTTTTTATATAATGATCTTATTATATTGTATACAATACCTAACATCAGCAGAATAGCAACTATAGAACTTCCCCCATAACTCATCATTGGAAGCGGAATTCCTGTAGAAGGTATAACTTTGCTTGCAACTGCAACATTTCCAATTATTTGCGTAGCAATTATTATAAAAATTCCAACCAAAAGGTATTTTGCATACAAATCTTTTATTTTTTTTAGAGTAATTCCTATTATAATTAATAATATCGCATATAATCCAAGCAAAAACATTACTCCTAAAAATCCATTTTCTTCAGCATATCCTGAAAAAATATAATCAGTATGTATCTCAGGTAAAAAACCATATTTTTGAAATCCATTTCCATAAAATTTACCAAAAAATTTACCATTGGCTATTGCTATTACCGACTGTGTTGTCTGAAAGCCCATTTCTTTGGAAGCATAATCAGCTATTCTACCTGCTCTATAACCAACTTTCATTACACTAAACCAGCCCAATATCATTCCAAATATTCCATAAAGTGAAATTATCGAAAATTTTAACTCCGAAACAAGTAAATACGTCATCCCAATTATAGCAATCTGAACTGTATTACTAAATGATTTTTCAAAGAAAATAAGAAACATATAAATTCCTGTTGTCCCCATCATAACTACACTTGATAGCCAGGGATGCTTACTTATCTTATTTCGTGTTTTAAGATTATAGGTAAGAGTTGAAAGAACTATAATTAATATTAATTTTACAAACTCTGAAGGCTGAATACGTATACCCAATTTAAAGTCGATCCAACGTTTTGCACCATTTCTAGTTGTTCCTATCAATAAAACCATCACAAGTAAAAATGCACCTATAACATATAAATATTTTGTTATTCCTCTGTACTTCTTATAATTAATATTGGCAGTAAGTAAAAATCCTAACCATCCAATAGTTAACCATATCATTTGTCGCATCAAATAATCATAGCTTGGCTTATGTTCCATTTGCGCCTTTGGAGCACTAAGGCTTGCCATTGTTATGATACTCAATGCTGAAAGTGTCAAAATTACTATTATAAATATTGTTCCTAACATTTTTTTTCTGTTCAATTTTTTCTCCTAAATTCCATTTTTTCCAAAAGAAAAACTATTTTCCAATAATTTTTTCTGTTAATTCCTTAAACACTTTTCCTCTATGCTCAAAGCTCTTAAATTGACAGAAGCTAGATGTTGCAGGTGAAAACAATACTGTCTGATTCTTTGAAAAATCCACATTTTCTTTCAAATAATTCAATACATTTTCAACTGTTTCTAAATTTTTATAATTTTTATATCCAACTTTTTTCATATCATCAATCAAAATTTGAGCATTATCTCCAATCAAATAAACAAAATCAACTTTTTCCTTAACTCTTTTAATCAAAGGCATATTATCAATTTTTTTGTCATCTCCACCTAAAATCATAATAATCGTATTATTAAACGAGTCAATAGCCTTTAATGTCGATTCCACATTTGTCCCTTTAGAATCATTAATAAACGTTGTATTTCCTTTTATAAAAAAGTTTTCAAGTCTATGCTCCAGTGCAGTTGTCGATTTCAAAAATTCAACCAATTTGGCATTTTCCACATTCAATATTTTCGCTGAACTTATCAAAAATAACATATTTTCCAAATTATGCTTTCCTTTTAATGAAAGTTCATCCGTTCTCATTAAAATTTCTGAAACTTCATCAATTTTTTCAACAAAATTTTGGATTTTATCAATCCGACTATCTAAGTCCTTCATTATACGAATATTATTTTCATAAACAAAAACTGTTCCTTTTGTTTGTGTACTTAAGTACACTTTTTTAGCTTTCACTCTTTTATTTATTTCGCTTCTTTTATATAATCCATCAAAAACTTCATCATCTAAATTAATCAATGCAAAATCATTTTCAGCCTGTTTATCAAAAATGGCAAACTTTGTAATATAATAATCTTCCACCGAATTATATCGTGTCAGATGATCTGGAGTCAAATTAATTATTCCAGCAATATTTGAGTGAATTTGCGGATTATTTTCCAATTGATAGCTACTAAGTTCCAATACGATATAATCTAAATCTTCTTCATCAGCCACCAGCTTTGCAAATGAAAATCCAGCATTTCCAGCAAGTCTGGCACGAAATCCAGCAAAATTTAAAAGTTCTGCCATTTTAGTAGATGTGGTAGTTTTCCCATTTGTTCCAGTAAACGAAATAATTTTTATATTTTTATCCACATATTTATAAGCCAAGTCTATTTCTGAAATTATTTTAACATTTTTTTTCTTTGCAACCTTCAAAAGCTCAGCCTTCCAAGGAATACCAGGACTTTTCACAACAAACTCAATTTCTTCTTCATTTAAAAGTCTAATTCCTTCTTCTGACGGCATTGCAACCTTATCATCTATCAAATACACTTCATATCCATTTTTTTCCAGTAATTCCTTCGCACCAAGTCCACTTAACCCAGCACCAAATACAATCCCTTTTTTATCCATGTGATTTCTTCCTCTCTATTCTTTCTATATTTCTATATTTCCAAATTTCAAATCCCAGAATAAATTTATTATATTCTTATTTACAATTTCACTTTTTATGAAATAATAAATAAAAACATAATTTTAAAAATTTAAAATTAGATTGCAGGGGAAAATCCCCTGCTTTATTTATCTTAATTTTAAAATTACAAATGTTAATAAGCATGTCATTATTGAAACAATCCAGAATCTTATTGTAACTTTTGTTTCAGGCAATCCTAATAATTCAAAGTGATGATGAATTGGTGCCATTTTAAATACTCTTTTTCCAAAAGTTTTAAAGTGCCAGACTTGAATCATAACTGATAATGCTTCCATAATAAATATAAATCCTGCAATTGGAAGTAATAGTTCCTGTTTTATAAAAATAACTACAATTCCTAAAATTCCTCCCAATGTCAAAGATCCTGTATCTCCCATAAATACTTGCGCTGGATAAAAATTATACCATAAAAAACCGATTAATGCCCCTATTACCGCTGCAAGATAAACTATTATTTCAGCTGCTTGCGGAACATAATAAAGATTTAAATATTTTGCATATTTTACATTTCCAGTCAAATAAGTTATGATTAAAAGCGTAATACTTACTACAATAGTAGGCCCACTTACAAGTCCATCTAATCCATCTGTTAAATTTACAGCATTTGAAGACCCAATTATTACAAAAGCTGTAAATACAAAAAATAAAATAGGTGTTATGTAAAAATAAGAATTTTTTATTATTGGATTAATTATCGAAAAATCAATTGTTTTATTAACAAGTCCGTGTTTATAAACAAACCAAAATGTCAATGCTGTAATTATCATTTGACCAAATATTTTTTTCTTTCCAGATAGACCATTTTTATGTCTTGTTAATTTTAAGTAATCATCGTAAAATCCTATCGTTGTAAATAAAATTGTAATTATAAATAAAAATACGATAAATTTATTTGTAAAGTTTCCAGCAATGGCAGTTGCAAATAAGATTGCTCCAATTATTAAAAGTCCTCCCATTGTAGGTGTTCCAGATTTGTCAAAATGCGATTTAGGTCCCTCTTCTCTTGCTGTATCTCCATATTTTTTCTTTTTTAGCCAAGCAATAAATGGTTTTCCTAAAATTAGCATAAATAAAAATGCAATCATAAATGCCACAGATGCTCTCAACATTATTGATTTAAAAATACGTAAAACTCTCCAGTTATTTATAAATAACTCTTGCAGTAAATATAACATTATTTTATAGAATTTTTTTTATTAATAATCCATCTTTAGATAAATCATAACAATAATAAAAAACTCTTCTCCTTTCTTTATTTTTCCATAATTTCTTCCAGTTTCATTCCACGTGACGCTTTTAACAGCACTACCTTTTCTTCAGAAATATTTCTTATCTTTTCTTTAATTTTTTCCTTTTCATCAAAATATTCAAATTCTTTATTTTTCAAATCTTCATTATTTTCTAAATTCCCATTGTCCAAATTTTTATTTATTGTTTGAAATAGACTTTTCATTCTTTTTCCAAATAAATAAAGTTTATCAAATTTTGTATTTTTTATTGTATCAAAAATGTGGCTATGAAGCTCTAATTCATTTTCTCCCAATTCCAGCATATCTCCCAAAACCACAATTTTTAACTTGTCGTTATATATTTGAGAAAATGTTTCAAGTGATTTTTTCATAGACATTGGACTTGCATTATAGGCATCATTGATATAGGTCGTATTGCCATTTTTAATTATTTGAAATCTCATTCCAGTCAAGCTAATATTTTTTACCGCTTCACCAATTATTTTATCTTCCATCCCAAATTGCTTAACCACAGCAATCGCCATAACTAAGTTTAATACATTATGTTCTCCCAAAACATTCGTCTTGTAATTTCTCTCAACTGTACTTTGACAAATTTTTCCAAAATATTTTAGAAAAAATTTAGTTCCACTTTCGTCAAAATGAATATCTCCATAATAAAAATCAGACGTTTTATCTCTAAAATTATTATTTTCTAAATTCAATGCTCTCACAACTTCAATATTTTCAGCCTTTACATTCTTTAAATATTCATCATCGCCATTAATTACAAGTATGCTTTTAATATAAGGAATAATCTCTGTTTTTGCCAAAAATACATTTTCCTTTGTTTTCAAAAATTCCAGATGTGATTCTCCAATATTTGTAATTACATTAATATCAGGCAATGCAATTTGTCCCAGCAAATCAATTTCTCCAAAGCCGCTCATTCCCATTTCCAGAATGATAAATTCATCATCTTTTTCAGCACGCAACAAAGTGAAGGGCAGTCCAATATGATTATTGTAATTCCCTTCAGTCTTTTTTCCCTTATATTTCTGTGATAACAAATGGTAAATCATATCCTTTACAGTCGTCTTACCATTACTTCCCGTAATTCCAATTACTTTTATATCTAAATTTTTTCGCCATTCTCTAGCAAAATTTTGCAAAAATTCAATACTATCCTCTACAAAAAATGCACAATCAGCATATTTTTCATCAATTTTTACATCCTTGCTGTCATAAACAGCAACAGCTCCTTTTTCCAATGCTTCATTAACAAAATTATTACCACCTCTAATCGCAACGAAGACATCATTTCTTTCAACTTCCTTTGAATTGATAGAAACATTTTTTATTTCAAAATCTAATATCTTCTCCTTGTTAAAAAACCTTTGAAATACTTCACTTTTATTCATAAAACTTCTCCAAATTCTTATCTAATTTAATAGTTTTTTTATAGCAACTCACATTATAAAATTATATCATTTAGAAAGTATTTTTTCAATATATTTTTATTTTTTTTCAAAATTTTTCTAAAAGAATTTACCTTATGTTCCAACTGATTTAAAACTAAGCTGGCAAAAACTATAGTTATTTTATTCAAACCTTAAGTTTATATGATTTTTAATAGTTCAATTATAAATAAAAAAAACTAAACTTAAAATTTACTATTATAAGCAAGCCTTTTTTCTGTTTTCATTTTAAACTAATAATATCTAGTTTTCAAATTCTGTCTTGCCATCCATTCAAATAAATGCTCACCTTTATCATTCACAGGCATATTTCTAAGGCTGTAAATCCAGCTCCAGTGTCCATTGTACTCATTTTCACCAATTTTTACATTTGGATAAGAGGAAAGTATTGCACCATATTTTGAAAGAACGTCATAAACTCTTTTACTTGTATTTTCGTAGGAAATAGTCGGATCATTTTGTGCGTGAACCATCCAAAGCGGTTTATTTCTTATTTTCATCAAATCCTGTGCAGTAGTTGCAACTCCGCCAGAAGTAGCCGCTTTATCAAGAGCAGCTGCACTTGTACTAAATGCCGCAAAATAATCTGGATATTCAATCATCATTCTAAATGACATATATCCACCAGCAGAAGCTCCAAAAATATAAATTCTATTTTTATCAATATTATTTTCAGAAGCAAATTCATCAATCATAGCCTTTACTGATTTTATGTATCCTTTACTATAATTGTTATACCAAGTGTCATCAGCCTGCGGTGCCACAACATAAGCCCCGCCAAATATCTTTTGTGTCTTATCTTCCGCAAAAGCTACTGCCCCACGATTTGCCAATTTTTGTGAAACATTATTCCGATAATCCTTGTATCCGCCTTCACCATTCCCATGAAACCAGATTATAAGCGGATGTTTCTTCCCATCATCTTTATTAACAGGTTTAAAATATTGATAATTTACCCCACTTTTAGACTTCGCCGCTACAAACTTATCAGCTTCCTCATCAACAATTTTCCCTTGTATATGAAATCCTGTTTTATAATTCTTTATTTTCTTTTTTTGATCCACTCTATACTCTAAATCCATCAATACATTTCGAGAAACATCCCCTGTAACATAACTCAAAGTATTTGCTCCAACCACATCTTTTCCATATTTCAAATTAATAACAATATTTCCCTTGTCATTCACATAAATATTCTCAATTTCCCTCTCAACTTCAAATGTCCCCAATGATTTAGTCTTATCATCTAGCACAATTCCAGCATCTTTTGGCAAAGTTCCTTTAGCAAAAACTTTAAATGTATCTTTATCAATTTGTTTATTTTGAATATTTTTCCCTTGCCCTTTTGTATCAATCTCAATGGAAACAATATTCTGCCCATAATCAAATACTTTCGCATTTAACGAATACGAAATAATTGGAATAGTTGGAAAGGGTAATTCACTAGAAATTCCCAACACACTCACCAAAAACAAACCTACAAACACCAATACTTTAGTTTTCATACCAACCACTTCCTTTACAATATTTTTTTATTTCAAATTTAATTACTATTTTATTTTCAATTTTCTATATCTATTCACTGCCGCACAAAATTCCTGCTTTCTAGGCAATGCCAAATTTCCTGGATGCCCTGTGTATGAAGAAATCGAATCAAGCCCGTCCTTTTCAATCTTTTCATAAATCCTGTCAGTTGCTTGCGAAAGTGTCAATTTTTCATCCAGTACTTTATTTTTAAAATAATCAATCATCACAGCAATGCAGTTTGTTTGGCTGTCATCCACAAGCTGCTCCAGCCCTGAAATGTCGATTAATTCCTTTCCATATAGAATGCTGTATTTCCCTTTAGCTTTTGTTTTATCTAGTTTTCCAGATTGCGAAAAACTTTTTTTGAGTGGAATTCGCTGTGTAATTCCTTGAAATTTATCATTTGAAGAAAATTCTCGCTTATTTTCATCTGATTTTGCAATTTCCTTTGCCTTTTCTGTTACATCTTTTGGTACATACTCATCCATCATTATAACATGATTTGCCACATCAAAATAATCTCCAGAACCACCGACAATCAATATCGTAGAAATTCCAAAATTGTCATAAAGTTCCTTTACCCTGTCAATAAACGGTGTTATCGGCTCTTTCTCCTTTACCACAAGTTTTTGCATTCTTCCATCACGAATCATGAAATTTGTGGCAGAAGTGTCTTCATCTATTAAAAGTAAAGATGTTCCATATTCTAGCGCTTCGGCTACATTTGCTGCTTGTGAAGTGCTTCCACTTGCATTTTCAGTTGAAAAAGTTCTGGTATCTTTATTTCCTGGCAAATTGTTGATAAATCCACTGATATTTACTTTTTCTACATTTCTTCCATCTTCCGCACGTATTTTTACTGCATCTGTTTCAGAAATTATGAATTCACGTCCATCTTGAGCAATATGATTGTAAATTCCTCGTTCGAGAGCTGCTAATAAAGTTGATTTTCCGTGATAACCTCCACCTACAATTAGAGTAATTCCTTTTGGAATCCCCATTCCAGATACTTCTTTTCCACTTGGAAGATTTAACGTAATTTCAAATTTTTCTGGACTTTTGAATTTGACTGCATTTTTCATTGGTTTATCTGAAATTCCGTTTTCACGTGGAAGTATTGAATCATTAGCTACAAATGCAACTAATTCTTTTTCTTTCAGTACTTTTCTTATGTATTCTTGGTCTAATACTAAAACTATTTGCTCTTTTAAGGATTTTTTATTCAAATTATCGTAGATAATAGATTTTTCAACAATTTTAGGTAACTGTTCAAAAATAATTTTTTGTGCAGCCTTTCCCATTATTCGTCTACCTCTTGCTGGCATTCCCATTTCAAATCTAACTTCGATTTTATCTTCCTTTATCAAAACCGACGTTCTTTCCAAAATTTCTTGCCCACATTTGTCAATAAAAATCCTTCCGCTTCCTCCAGTTCCTGAACTATCATTTCCATTTTTCTGAATTTCCTTGTAAAAATTTCTTGTAAGAAAATCTGAAACTGCAATACTTTTGTCCTTTATATCAGTTAGTTCGTAAGGAATTCCTGAAATTTTTCTATCCATTATAATTCGCATTCTTGAAGGCGGAGCATAAGGATCTGATTGGACGTGGTCAATTGCAAGAACATACTTTGGAAATTTATATTCTCCCTTTAGGGATTTATATGCTGAATAACTTTTTCCATCCATTAAAAATAATATTTTTTCTAACTCTTTATAATTTTTCATTTTTTCAAGTTCTCCTTTTCATCTTTTGTTCTTTATCATTAATAAAATTTATCAAAATTACTATATTATATTCAAATCTATCCAAAATTAAACTATTAAAATCATATAAAACTAAATAAAATAGTCATAGCTTTTAAGCTATAATTAATAAAGTCCTTTAAACTTATTCAAGTTAAAAGAAATAACATTGCCACTTTTTCTTTACAACTTAGCAAACTTAAAATCAATCGTATTTTATCATATAAGTATAATTTTTTCTATATTAAAGTCTTATCAAAATATAGCTAATAAACAAAAAAATATGCTTACCCTGAGATTCCTCTTCTACTGTATAAGCATATTTATCCATAATTTAACTTTTAAAAACTCTACAAAAAAACTTTATTATTATTAATCATATCAGCTATTGAATTTTTTACCTGTTTTAACCTCCCCTTTTTTAAATAAACAACCTTCTAAACAATCATTTTAATTTACTTTTGAATTTCATCTTTAGGTGGATTTCCTTCTGGTCTTCTAGGCCCCCTTTTCCCAATTTTATCTAAAATATCTACCAGCTCTCCTCTTTCACTTGATGACAAGTTTCCTGACTTTAACTTTTGCTTCAGCTCTTCGATTCTCTTTTCCCTTTTTTCAAATTCTGCTTTCATTTTTGTTTCATCTGGTTTCATTGGATTTCCATTCGCATCTTTTGGCGGTGGACATTGCTCATTTTGAACCGACATCTGATTTTTATTTCCTTTCAATGTTGTAGTTCCTGCAAATACTGATAATGATGCTAATAAAGCCATTCCCATAATTCCTTTTTTACTAATTTTTCTCATAATTATTTCCTCCATATCTTTTGGTACTATTTTTTATACCTACTTTTGTATTTTTTTGTACTCCTCTTGAACAAATACATAGTACCATTTAATTGTGTCAAAATTATGTTTTAAATATGAAGTTTTTGTGTTTTTTCCCCTTTTTTTCTATTTTTCAAAATCAAATAAATAATTTCTAAAAATAACATTCCGCTCCAAAATTTCAAATAAAATGCCCTATCTTTTTTATACTTTGTTTCCAATTTCTTACTTAATTCCGAATTTAAAGAAATATTTTCATCTAAATCTCCTGTTTTATCTAATTGATATTGATACAAAATTTCTTTTTTACTTCCAAATTTATCAACAAAGTACTCAGCATCCTGTAATTTTATTTCTTTTAAACCTAATCTTTTTTCTAAAGTTTTCTCATCTAAGTTATACTCAATCTTATTACCGTTAATCAAAAAATATGTTTCCGGTTTGATACCGTATTTTCCTTCATAAGAATCTGTTTCCTCAATATAGCCAATCCAATTATTATTAATTTTAGATAATCCATCTAAATACAAAGTTATATCTTCAGGCTTTGTCTTATCTACAAGTTTATAAACTTCATGTTCTGAATCCAAACTCAAAGTTCTTTTTATCAAAAAATTTTTTGATATTTCAAGTTCGCTGTTACGATTAACAGTATCATAAGGGAAACGGAGATACATAACAAATAATAATGACAAAATTGTAAATGCAATAAGAAAATTAAATTTTCGTTTTGAAACAAAAAACCAGAAAGTTAATAAAATTAATATTGGAATTATAAAAGGGGATAACAAGACAAATCCCCAAGTTATATTTGTATCTGTAAGCATATTTACTCCTTAATTTTTATATATTTATAATCCTTTTATTTTTCAGAAATGCTTTTTAAATAATTCTCATAAATCTCAAGTTTATCATCAAGATTTTGTAAATATTTTTGCCACTTTTCAATTTCTATATTTACATATTTTTTATGATTTGTCAAAATTTTCATTCTTTCTGACAGAGTAAAAAATATAGGGGCAGCCAAAATAACATAATAAAATATTTTTAGC
>NZ_DBHIXN010000025.1:28111-31555 GCF_057270615.1 Leptotrichia sp. | reverse complement strand
CAAAATTACAAAGGATAGGATTTTTGGTCGAATCCGAATTATGAAGAAAAAAGTTGTTAAAATTAAGTCGATATCGATAAAAAAGGAGTTTAAAGGTATTATTGTCCCAGAAGAAAAAAGTTATTTTATAGATAGATTAGATAAAAAATATTATTTTTAATAGTTTAATTTTGAAGAAAAAGGTTATTATGAATAGAAAAAAGTAGGGAAGTTAAGATACAGAGGTTTTATTTTAAGGAGAAATTGAGAAAAAAGTTGAGAAGAAATTATAGTTTTGAGAGAAGTATTTTGTGAGTTGAATGTATTACAAAATGCTTCTTTTTTAATTATAACTATTAAAATAATAAAAAAAGGTGCTATAAAAACACCTTTTTAAATTTTTTGGAGAGAAAATCAACTTGTGAAAATTGATTTATCTTAGTTATATATAAATATAGCTAAAATCATGTTTATTTTGACACTTGTGAATAATTTTATCACAAATGTTACCAAATTTAAAAAAACTTTTTTACTACACAATCTTAAATGTATTTAATTTATGATATGTAAAGTAATTTAAAACTGAACTCAAAAACTATGATTATTTTGCTTAAAGTTTAAGTTTATACTTTAATAGTTCAATTTTAAATGAGTTTGAGTATTTTTAAAATTCTTTTTGGATTTGTTCAACCCATGCGTCAATTCTTTCGTCTGTCAATTCAGATTGATTAACTTCATCTAAAGCTAATCCTAAAAATTCACCATTTTTTGCGGCTCTTGATTCGTTAAATTCATATCCTTCAGTTGAAGTTTTTCCAATAATTGTTGCACCAGTTTTTTGGATTTCTTCATCAATGATAGCAATTCCATCCATAAATGTATCAGAGAAAGTTCCTTGGTCACCACTTCCAAAATACCCTACTTTTTTACCACTTAAATCTTTATTTGCTAAATCATCAAGAACTGCTGCCCATTCATCTTGTAAATCTCCAAATCCCCAAGTAGAAGTACCTAAAAGCAGTACATCATAATCTTCTAATTTATCTTCGTTTCCATCAATATTAAAAACTTCTGCTCCATCAATCTTTTCTGCGATTTTATGAGCAATATCTTCAGTTACTCCTGTCGTTGAACCGAAAAAAATTCCTACTTTTGCCATTTTAATCCTCCGTTTTTATTAGTTTAGTTTTAAATATGCTTTTATATTTTGGGATAATTTTCTCCTAATTTTTATTTCGATTGAAATTTCCCAACTATAGTCTGAATAAATTTACTTTTTTTAGTTTATATTTTTTAGAACTTTATTGTTTTTACTTTCATATAAAAAATATACCATATTTTACTTTGATTGTCAAATTTTTTTGTATTTGAATATTTTAATAATTAATATTAAAAAAAACCATTAAATATGCCACATATAATAATCTTCTTCTGTTTTTGGAATAATTCTAGCGGGAATTCCTACTGCTACTGCATTATCTGGAACATCTTTTAAAACAACTGAATTTGCTCCAATTCTCACATTGTTTCCAATTACTATATTTCCTAGCAATTTTGCTCCTGCTCCGACAGAAACATTGTTTTTTAATGTAGGATGTCTTTTAGTTTTTGAAGTGCTTACTCCACCTAAAGTTACACCGTGGTAAATAACACAATTATCACCTATTTCAGCAGTCTCACCAACTACTATTCCCATTCCGTGATCAAAAAATATTTTATTTCCTAATTTTGCTCCTGGATGAATTTCTATTCCTGTAAAAAAACGTGAAATTTGAGAAATTAATCTTGCCAAAAAATATAATTTATGTTTTTGAAAAAAGTGAGCAACTCTATGATTAATAATCGCATGTAACGATGGATAAAGAAAGACTTCTATTTTATATCTGACAGCTGGATCTTTTTCTGCAATATTATTTATTTCACTTACTAACCATTTAAAAATAATAATCACACTCCTTAAAATTTATACTTGAATTATATAATAAAACTGTTTTAAAAACAACTTTTTATTGCGTATTCTATTTTTTTAATACTAAATTTATAAAAATTAAATGATGTATAACATTTTAGCTAAGTTATAAAGAAATTTTACCATATAATTTATTTCATAAAGTATGAAAATATGAAAACAGGCAATTCATCTCATTATTATATATGAATATTATATAAAAGTTAGAGAATCCTTGCCCGAGTTAGTTAAGTTTTATTAATTATAAACTATTTCTAAATGCTTCAATTGATAAGTATTTTTCTCCACCATCTGGTAAAATTGTTACAACTTTTTTACCTTTTCCTAATTTTTTGGCTACTTCATAAGCTGCTGCGATTGCACTTCCAGAAGAAATTCCAACAAATAGTCCATTTTCCTTTGAAGCTCTTGTCGCAAATTCTACTGCTTGTTCATTAGTTACTTTTATAATTCCGTCTACAAGACTGGCATCGTAGTTTCCAGGCACAAATCCTGCTCCAAGTCCTTGTTGGAAGTGTTTTCCAGGTTGTTCTCCTGATAATACTGCAGAAGTTGCAGGTTCAACAGCAAATACTTTAACTCCTGGTCTTTCTTCCTTTAATCTTTTTCCAACTCCTGATAAAGTTCCAGCAGTTCCAACTCCTGATATAAAAGCATCAATTTGAGGGAAATCATCTAAGATTTCTTTTGCAGTTGTTTCGTAGTGTTTTTCAGGGTTTGCAGGATTTTCAAATTGTTGAGGCAAGAAATATCCGTTTTCAGCTGCTAGTTTTTCAGCTTCAGCAATTGCCCCTTTCATACCTTTTGCTCCTTCAGTTAATATTAATTCAGCTCCATAGGCTGCCAAAATACTTCTTCTTTCCACGCTCATTGAATCAGGCATTACAATTACCACTTTATAACCTTTTGCTTTACCGATTAATGCAAGTGCGATACCAGTATTTCCAGAAGTAGGTTCAACAATTGTTCCACCTGGTTTCAATTTTCCTTCTTTTTCAGCTGCTTCTATCATTCCAAGAGCCGCTCTATCTTTTACACTTCCACCGATATTATATTTTTCAAGTTTAACATAAATATCAGCGATATTTTCATCATTTAAGAATTTTAATTTTACCACAGGCGTATTTCCAATTAAGTCTAAGATATTTTCGTAAATCATTATAAATTACCTCCATATTTAAATATATTTATTTTTTGTTTTATTAATTTGTATCTACAACTATTATAGCACTAATTCTTTTTAAAATCAATAGAAAAAATATAAATATTTTAAAAATTTTCACTTAATTCAAAATTTTTTAGGTTATATTTATAAACAATAATTATCTAAATAAATAAGTAATATCAAATTTACAAGTTCATATCATCAACATTATCCAAATATTCCTTAATTTTTGGAATTACAAAAGCCAATGTCCCTTCTTCAAACGGATTTTTCAAGTTAGCTGATTTCATAAGTTCAAAGAATGGTTTGCTTCCTCCAAGTTTACATAAAT
>NZ_DBHIXN010000025.1:0-28011 GCF_057270615.1 Leptotrichia sp. | reverse complement strand
TTAGCTGATTTCATAAGTTCAAAGAATGGTTTGCTTCCTCCAAGTTTACATAAATTCAAATAGTCTTTCCATGCTTTTTCCCTATTTTCTCTTGATTTTATCCAAAATTGGAAGGCACAAACTTGTGCTAGAGTATAGTCGATGTAATAAAATGGAGAGCTAAAAATATGGCCTTGTCTAAACCAGAAAATTCCATTTTTTAATTCTTCAACTTCTCCATAATCTCTTGTTGGTAAATATTTTTTTTCTATTTCAATCCATTTTTCACGACGTTCTTTTGGTGTAGCTTCTGGGTTTTCATACACCCAATGTTGAAATTCATCGACAGTTACTCCATAAGGAATGAATAAAAGAGCTTCTGATAAATGAATAAATTTATATTTATCAGTATCATTTTCAAAAAACAATTCCATCCATGGCCAAGTTAAAAATTCCATACTCATCGAGTGGATTTCACAAGCCTCATAAGATGGCCATAAGTATTCAGGCACTTCAAATCCACGGCTTTGGTAAACTTGAAAAGCATGTCCGGCTTCATGCGTCAAAACGTCAATATCGTGTGAAGTTCCATTAAAATTAGCAAAAATAAATGGTGCTTTATGCTCTGGAATATAAGTGCAGTATCCGCCGCTCATTTTCCCCTTTTTAGAAAGCAAGTCAAGCAAATTATTTTCAGTCATAAATGTAAAAAATTCATCAGTTTCTTTCGATAATTCCTTATACATTGTCTTTCCGTTATTTAAAATCCATTCAGGTGACCCGTGCGGATCAGCATTTCCAGAATTAAATTTTATGGCTTCATCATAAAATTTAAGTTTGTCCACTCCAAGTCTTTTCCCTTGTCTTTTACGAAGCTCTGTATGTAGCAGCACAATATTTTCAAGTACTTGCTTTCTGTAGCCTTCTACCATTTTTGCATCATATTCAAGTCTTGACAGCTGTTTATATCCGAATTCCACAAAGTTTTTATATCCCATCTTTTGAGCCATTCTAGTTCTAACTTTTACAAGCGAATCATAAATATTATCAAATTCATCTTGATTTTCAGCAAAAAACTGAGCAACTTTTTTAGCCGCTTCAATTCTTATATTTCTATCTTTTGACTGTGTATAAGGAACCATTTGTGACAAATTAAGCTCTTTTCCATCAAAATCTATTTTTGCACTTGCAATTAATTTTGAATATTTGCTGGACAGTCTATTTTCTTCCTGTGCATCTGGGATAATTTCAGGTGAAAATGTTTTCAATGTATTTTCTGCCAAATCAAATAAAAATTTTCCATATTTTTGGATAAGTTCATCTTTAAATTTTGAATTTACAAGAGCTTTATAAAAGTCGTTCGTAAATCCAAATAGAATAGGACTAATTTCATCCATATATTCATTTTCCTTGTCATAAAATTCATCATTTGTATCAATGCTATGACGAACTGAAACAAGTGTTTGCATAGTCTCGATATGATTTCTTAATTTTATAATTTTATCAAGTGCAATAATTTGCCCCTTTACATTTTCAGCTTTTTCAAAACTTTCTATAAGTTCAGAAAATTCTTTTTTTATTTTTTCTAAATCCAAATGTTCATATTTGTATTCATTAAATTTCATATTTTCTATTCTCCCTTCAATTTTTCCTAGTTTAATTATATCATAAAAAAAATAGGAAGTAAGTATATTTTTATACCTTTTCCCATTTTTTAGTTTCAAAATTGTATTTTTTTATTACTTTTGCTGGATTTCCAACAGCAATGCAGTTTTCTGGAATGTTTTTAGAAACAACAGAATTTGCTCCAATTATAGAATTTTTTCCAATTATTGTTCCTGATAAAACAGATACGTTTTCTCCAAGCCATACATTTTCACAAATTCTTACTGGTTTTGTAAAAATTTTTCTTTCTTTTGCAATTTCTTCAGGATTAGAATGTTCTAAATCTTTTGAAAATGAATAATTTCCATGATTTAAGTCAGAAATATAAACTTTGCTTGCTATCAGTACATTATCTTCTATAATTAATGAATTTGCACATGCCAGATGGACATAATCATTAATTTGGACATTATTTCCAATAATTAATTGGGGTATATTTTTATTTCTTATATTTTTATCTTGAAAACTATATGCTTCAATTCTGCATCCAGTTCCAGTTGTAAAATTTTTTCCAAATTTTATAAACTTTTTTCCTCTTATATCAAAAGGAAACCGAATTAATCTAGCTTTTGGAAAAAATATTTTTGTTTTAATAAAATTAATTCCCAGTTTCCATAATTCATAAAATGATTTTTCCATATTTTACCTTTCTATACTTTATTTCAAGTCTATTATATTTCTTCATAAATTTTTTCAAGTATTTCTACAGATTTTTTCCATTCAAATTTTTTTGCCTGCTCTAATCCCTTTTGCACCATTTCCTTTTTTAATTTTTCATCTGATAAAATTTGTTTATATGCTCCAAAAATTTCATTTTCATCAAAAGGATCAACTAATATTCCAGCATTTCCTGCTACTTCTGGCATTGAAGAAATATTTGATGTAATAACAGGAGTTCCCGATGCCATAGCTTCCAAAACTGGCATTCCAAAGCCTTCATACAAAGATGGAAACACAAAAATCTGTGCAAGTTTATAAATAGGAACTTTATCTTCTTCATCAATATAACCTGTAATTATAATATCAGTTCCCATTGATTCAATCAGTTTCATAATATTGTCATATTTCCATCCTTTTTTCCCAACAATTACAAGTTTTAAATCATCATTAATTTCCTTTTTATATCTTTTAAAAGCTTTTACAATTCTTTCAATATTTTTACGTGGTTCAATTGTTCCCAAATATAAAATGTAATTTTGGGGTAAATTATATTTTTTTCTAATGTTTTCAAGTTCAGATTTGGAATATTTATGGGAATATTTTTTTAAATCAATTCCAGGTGTTACGATTTTTATTTTTTCTTCATTCACATTAAAATGTTTTATAATATCTGATTTTGCACTTTCTGAAATTGTTATAATCAAATCAGATTTTTCAGCTGCATATTTATATTCACTGATAGTCTTCATATCACCCATAGTTTCAGGAGCTGTAAAAAAAACAGTATCATAAATTGTAATTATTATTTTTCCTTTTATATTTTTAGGAATAGTAAAATTAAAAAAATGATAAATATCTGATTTTGTACCCATCAAAAAATTATGACTTATTTTTAATTTTTGAGTTAAAATATTATAAATTTTGTATGGAATAAGTTTATTTTGTTTCATTTTTATATCGTAGTTAATTTGTTTTTTGACATTATGTCTATTCATAAAATTTATAAATTCACCAGTATAATCATTCTTATTATTTTGAACCAGCCCTTTTACAATATTAAAAATATACCATCCAACTCCTGTTTTAGGACCTACAGCCCACTGAATTTCAAGAGAGATTTTCTTTTTTTTCATACTCTGCATAACTCCTTTTTTATTATATTGATATGTTTGATAGCCTGTTCGATAACCTAAGCTTGAAGAATATTTATTTTATATAATTCAATATATCTTTCTCTTATTGCATCATTTCCAAAATTATTATAATAATATTTTTTAAAATTATAATTTTGATTTTCGCTTAAATAATTCTGAATTTTATTTTCTAAATCTACAACAGTATTGTTTATCAAAAATTTTTTATCAATAATAATCTCAGGAATTGCAGATACATCTGAAGCAAAAACAGGCTTATCATGTAAATATCCTTCAATAATCGGAAGTCCAAATCCTTCCCCATATTTTGCCAAAACTGTAACAATATCACAGTCATTGTAATATTCTCTTATTTTTTTATCTTCAAGAAAACCCATTAATTCAATATTATTTAATTTTTTTTCTTTTATCTCATTTTTATATTTTTCAAGCAAAGGCCCTTTTCCAGAAACTTTTATTTCAAAATTTTTGTTTCTTTGAGCAAGTTCAATAAGTAATTCTATATTTACTCGTTCTTCAATACTTCTTACTGTAAATATTTTTATTTTTTTAGAGTCCCAGATTTTTTTTTCAAATTTTACTTTTACTTTTTCAAGTGGAGTAGTGTTATTAATAATAATAAAATTATTTCCATTATAGAGTGATTCTTCTTTTGAAAAATTTGATATAAAATGCACTAATTTACTTTTTTTGTAGACAGCTTTTTCAATAAATTTAAAAATATTTTTAAATCTATGATTGGTTTGGGATGATAAATAAAAAAGTCCATCATGAACAGTAAATATATCTGTTTTTTTTATCTTTTTTAAAAGAAAAAAACTCATCAAATAATTATGAGAATGAATAACACATTTCGCATTTTTACACAACTTATTTACAAATTTATTTAATTTAAAAAATCTAAATAAATCATGCCTTATTGACACACATTTTATATCATTCCAAAAAAATTCCTCATCTTTTTTACCAAAAAATAAATAATATTTTTGTATATCTCTAGGTAATGCCATAGATTGAGATAATATAACATTTTCTACTCCACGTTTATATATAAGCGGATTATTAAATCCAAAATATATAACAATTTTATTTTCTTCCATACAATTTTTACTTCTTTCTAATAATATATTTTTTTATTAAAAATATTACCTTTATTTTAAAATAGATTAACTATATTTTAGGAAATTTATAAATATAAAATTTACAATTTAATCTTCATTGTGCTTTTTTACGATTATCAGTTAAAAAGCAATATATCAAATAGCTCTTTCCAATTTTTGCAGTAAGGTTTTTCAATATTTTTCTTAATATTTCCATCAAATTTTATATTTTCTTTATTTTCTCTATCATTTATCAAGATTTTCATCTTTTCAGACAGTTCTTTTGCATTATCAGGATCAAAAAACATTACATTTTCGTAAGTCCCCAATGTTTCATGAGCATACTCCAAATCTGCTAAAATTATATTTTTACCAAATGCCTTTGCTTCTGAAATAGGCAATCCCCAAGTTTCTAGTTTAGATGGAAAAATAATATTTTCTGAACTTTTATAATATTTCATAAGTTCTTTTCTTTTTAATAAGCCTAAAAATTTTAAATTCTTTAAATCTTTATATTTTTCAAATAATTTTTTGGAATATGAATTCTCACTTCCATCAATCGTCAGATAAACTGTAAAATCTCTAATGTTCGTTTCTTCCAATATTTTTACAGCCTCACAAATAACCTCAAAATTTTTAAAAACTCGAGGAAATGATGGATATAAAAAACTATTCTTTACTATTTTAATATTATTTTGTTTAGTTTTTTCTAAATCTAAATTATCAATAATAACATTAGGATGAGCTACAATTACATTTTTAGTTTTAAAAATCTTTTTAAATCTTTTTCTAATCCAGTCCTGTTGCACCACTACAAAATCATTTCTTTGAATATTAATTTTATAAACATATTTATAGAATTTAGAAAATATAAACATCTTAAATTCATTAATCATATCTTTTTTATTTACATTATAAAAAATAATAGGATTATGACAATAAACTACTCTTTTATCTGCTATTACATTTGGAGTCATATCATGCAATGAAAACCACAAATATGGCTTCAATTTCTTTGATAGCTTTTTAAAATAAAAATACTCATAATAAAATCTTTTTAAATAACTTTTTTTTGAATCCCTACACTCAACAAATTTTATTCTCGAATCAAATTCAGAAAAAAGTTCCTTACTATGCACAAGAGCTACTATTTCATAATTTTCTAAAAGATAATTCTCCACATATTTAAGACATTCTTTATAAATTGTCAATGGACCACCTTCAATTAGGTTTATTCCTGATAAAACTATTATTTTTTTATTCATAATATCTCCTGAATGTTCTTAATAAAAAATCACAGTCAACTTAATAACTGTGATTAAAAATATTTTATTCCTATATTCACTATTTGAAATATACAGTTTAGAAAAAAAACTTTTCATTATCTTCTTTATTTTTAACATTAAAGAAATATCTTAACATAGTCAAAATCAATGTTTTTCCAAATCTTCTAGGACGTGAAAATAACTTTACCTTAGCACTATCTCTCAATATTTCTTCTATAAATGCATTTTTATCAACATAAAAACTCCCTTATTCAATAATTTCTCCAAAATTTTCAATACCTGTCAGCAATCCTCTTTTCCCAACAAATCCCCAATCTTTTTTCTTTTTTGCCTATAGTTTATTATACTATTTTTGATAAGAAAAATCTATTGTATTGCAAATTTTAAAGTGTGAGAATAAAATATTTTTAATCACGGTTATTTAGTTGTTATTGTGCTGTTGTTAATTTTTATTTTGTTATTTTGTAGTAAATTTTAAAACTTTTTATATTATTATATTTATAATATTTCAAGTATATCTTCTACAATCTGCTCTTTAGTAAGTCTATTATCTTCAAAAAATTTATCATAAGGAATTTTATCAGTAAATTCTTTTTTTGCTCCCACATTTAATACTTTCATATTTGATTTCCCATAAAATGCAGATATTTTTTGCCCAAATCCTCCTTCTTTTTGACCACTTTCCAAAGTTACAACTATTTTATGATTTTCTTTTAATTTTTCCAATAAGTCTTCATCAATTCCTGTTATAAATCTTGGATTTATTAATGTTGATTTTATTCCTGTTTTCTCTTTTAAAAGTTCTTCTACTTCTTTTCCCAAATAAAAAAATTCTCCCAATGCTATTATGGCTATTTCTTTTCCTTTTTCTTCAACCTTAAAAGTATTTAGATTTGAATAATCTTTTTCAGGTTCTACTGTAGAATGTCTTACTGTCCAACTAGGAACTTTAATTGCTACAGGATTATTGTTTTGTTCTATCCCCCAATCTAACATTGCTAAATATTCTTCTTTGGTTGTAGGAGCAAGATATACAACATTAGGAATATTTGAAATCATAGGTATATCAAAATAGCCTAAATGCGATATATCATTCATTCCTTTTAATGTTCCTCCAAATATGAGTAGTACTGCTGGATTATTATTAATTGCAAGATCGTGAGATATTTGATCATAAGTTCTTTGAAGAAATGTGCTAAATACTGAAAATACAGGTTTTCCTCCATTTTTTGCCATTCCTGAAGAAAATGTAACAGCATGTTCTTCGGCGATTCCAACATCTATATATTGTTCTTTTAGTTCATTTAAACACTTTCTTTTCAACTGATCAAATCCTGCTACTGTTGGTTGAGCCGCAGTAATATAAGATACCATTTTGTCTTTTTTCATTTTTTCAATTAAATAATTATAGGTAATTATTGAATAATTTTCTGAATTAGAAATCGGTAAGGAAGATTTTGTTTTCCCAGTTTCTACATCAAATTTCCCATTGTAATGCCAAGTTTCCTTATATTTTTCAGCATAAAAAAGCCCCTTTCCTTTTATAGTTTTAATATGAAGAACTATTGGATGATCAATATTTTTTACGCTTTCAAATAATTCTATTAATTTATCAATATTATGCCCATCTTCTAAGTACCTATAATCTAATCCTAAAGATTTAAAAAAATTATTTTGAGCTAATCCGTTACTTTCTCTTAATGTTTTTAAATTTTTATATAATCCACCATGATTTTCAGCTATTGATTGATCATTATCATTTACAATTATTATTAAATTTTTTCCTTGTTCAGAAGCATTGTTTAATCCTTCAAAAGCAAGTCCACCACTTAATGCTCCATCACCAATAAAAGCGATTATATTTTCTTTTTCTTTTTTTAAATTTCTTGTTTTTGCCATTCCAACGGCAAGGCTTATTGAAGTAGAACTATGCCCAATTTTAAAAAAATCATGTTTACTTTCATCTTGATTAGTATATCCGCTTACTGTATTGAATTTATCGTCACAAATAAATCCTTCTTTTCTTCCTGTAATTATTTTGTGAGGATAAGATTGATGAGATACATCGAATATTATTTTATCAACTGGAGAATTAAAAACATAATGAAGAGCTATGGTCAATTCAACAACACCAAAATTAGAACCTACATGTCCTTTTGTAGAATTTTTAGTTAACTTATTTAACATTGCTTTTCTCATTTCTTCTGCCAAGATTCTCAGTTCTTTTTTTGATAATTTTTTTAAATCTTGTGGCTCATTTATTTTTTCTAATACCATTGTATTATCCTCTTCTTTCTCTTAGAAATTTTATCTTTGTTTAAATACCCAAAACTTATTCATAAAATAGTTTATAGGTGTTGTTATAAAAATGTTTATAATTGGAGCTGTTATATTGGATATTTTTATTACTTCAATCCAAATATATAATAAAATAGCACTTAAAATCCATGTACTTAAATAGGTTAAATAAAATTTTATAATAGAACCCAAATTTTTTTTTGAACTCTTAAATACCCATAATTTATTCCAAATATATCCATTAATACTGCCTGTTATAAATCCGCCTATATTTGCAATCTGGTAATTTATAGAAAAATATACAAGAATATAGTAAGTCACCAATGATACAAATAAATTTCCAAATCCAACTATAGCAAATTTTATAAAACTGTTATACTTTTCTATATATTTTTTTATTAAATTCATTTTTCTCAATTCTTTTTTATTTTAATTTGCTGTATCAATATTTTCTAAAATTTTTCTAACACCTTCTCTAAAATTTGTTTTCAAATTCCATCCTAAATTTTTTAATTTTGTATTATCTAATATAAGTCCAGGAGTTCTTTTTGAAATATTCTCTTTTAATAAAACTGAAATACTTCTAAAATTTTCAGTTTTACTATAATATTCATTCGAAACTTCTGCTATAACATTTGCTATTTCATCAATTGCTAAATAATTCTCTTTTTCTTGATTTGACGAAATATTATAAGCTTCACCTGTCAGACCTTTTTCAGAAACAATAAGAAGTGCTTCAATTGCGTCATCTATATAAATATTATCTCTTTTGGGAGTATTTGATTTATTTATTAAAATATCCTTCCTTTTGATACATTTTTTTATAAATTCAAAAAAAGCAGTATTAGGAATTGATTTTGTACTTCCATAAACATAGCTAAATCTAGCAGTAACAAAATCTATATTAAATTGTTTTTTATATGCCTGTGCTATAACTTCTACCATTCTTTTAGATTGGGAATAAGATGCATTATTTCCATTTAATGCTTCTGTATAATTGGTATCTTTTTCTTTTACAACTAAATCTTCATTTGTATTATTAGCATAAATTGTAGCTGATGAAAACAAAATCAATCTCCCTTTAACTTTTTTATTTTTATACTGAGAGACCATAAAATCACAACAATTTTTAATACCTATTAAATTTGGCATAATAATGTCAACTGGATAATTAGAAACTTTACTTCCTTCTGTTGATCCAGCTGCATGAAAACAAATATCAATAGTTTCGGTTAAATCATCAATACCTAATGAAATATCACGAGCAATATATTTAAAATTTTTGTTTCCAATATATTTTTTAAAATTTTTTTTTATTTTTTCTTCTGTTAAACTTAAGGCAATTATTTTAACTCCTTTAATCTTCATAAGATTATCTATCAGATTGCTACCAATTAATCCCGTTGCTCCTGTTACTAATATAGTTTTACCTGAAAAAAAATTCATATTTTCCTCCCAATTTTATAATTTTTCTAATTCCTTAAATATACCTTTCCTTAACTTAGGTTCCATATTTTTACAGTTATTTCCAATAGGTAAGGATATTTCTAAATCAATAGATTCATCAATAATAAAATCAATAAATAAAGGTTTTTTATAATCAAAATTTTCTAATTTATTGTAAATATCTTCTGTAGAATTAATTTGAATGTATTGAAAATTATATGTATCAGAAAGTTTTTTTAAATCTACTACACTATAACCTGTTTTTTTTGTTGTTAATAAAAATCTAGAATTATATTTTTTTATTTGTCTTGATTTTATCATTCCTGAAGAACTGTTATTAATTACTACAATGTGTATTGGTAATTTATTTTTAGAAATAAATTGTAGTTCTTGTGGGTTCATTTGAAGTCCTTGGTCTCCAATAAAACAAACAATACTTTTATTTAATCCAAAATAAGCACCTATTGCCTTTCCAATTGAATTTCCCATAGTTCCAAATGATCTTGAAAATAATATTTTATTTTTATTGTTTGATAACTCATAAGCTCTTGACAACCAAAATTCATTATTTCCAACATCACCAACAATTGCTCCTGTATTTCCATAGAAAATATTTAACATTTGTGATATTTCTTTTACTGGTGTTTCAGTATCAATTGTCCATAATATTTTTTTTATTTTATTACATTTTTTCAACCATTTAATTTCATTTTTTCTTTCCATTTTTTTAGTTGCAATTTCTTTTAAAATATCTTTTATATCGCATTGAAAATTTTCACTATTTGGTATTTTCCGTATAAATTCACTTTTATCTATGTCACATCTAATTAATTTGCAATTATTAAAAATATCTAAAAAGCTTTTTGAATTTATTGGAAAAGACATTCTATTTCCAAAAGATATTAATAAATCAGCTTCAGATAATATAAAATTGGCATATCTAATTCCATGACTTCCAACATAACCAAAAGCCATGTCAGGATATGTAGCCATTATATCTTGAGAACCTCTACTATAAATAGCAGGAATTTTATTATTTTTTAAAAATTCTATAATTTCTTTTTCGATTCCTGCTTGTCTTATACCATCTCCTATAAGAATTAACGGTTTTTTAGATATTTTAAGATTTTTTTCAATTGAAACAATCGCTTCTTTATATTCATTTCTTTTATCTATTTCAATGTTTTTTTCTTTAATTTCTCCTTTAATAACATTATAATTCCATATTTTTGAAGAAATATCAATTACAACGGGACCTTTTCTTCCAGAATTTGCAATATTTATACATTTATTTATTTCTAGGACAAAGTTATCAACATCATCTACTCTTGTACAATATTTTGTAATTGTAGAAAATATCGGAAGTATGTTCATTTCTTGATCTTCAATAGTTCTCATTTTATCAGTAGTATCATTTAATGAATGTGCTGTTATAAACAACGAAGGGACAGAATCGTAGTAAGCTTCAGCTATCGAAGTTGTTAAATTTAAAATTCCAGGTCCTTTAGTCCCAAATGCTACTCCTATTTTTTGAGTTGATTGTGCATACCCAATTGCAGCAAATCCTGCATTTTGTTCATGGTATAAAAGATGAGTTTTTATTTCTTCTTTTCTGTCATTTAGAGCATAAACAAAATCAAGTAGTACCCCTCCAGGTATCCCAAAGATATCTGTAACTCCTACTTTTATCAAATAATCAACTAAATAATCAGCAACTTTCATTATTATTCACCTTTCTTCATTGAATACAATAATTTATCTAAATTTTCCTGTGTATATCTGTGCCTTAAATCTTCTGAAATATTTTCCAATAAATAATTTATTTCTGTATAAGATAATCCATATCTTTCTCTTAAATTAATAGAATATTTGTAAGCTACTTTATGAATAGCAGGTAATAAAGTAGTTATAGTATATCCCCACAAAGGTTTTGGAGAAAATTTTTCAATTAATTCACAAATTTCTAATATCATATTATAATCATATTTCTTATTATGATATTTATTTAAATAATCTGAAATAATCTCTGTTTGTAAATTTCCTGCCCCTTGTCCCATACCTAATACACAAGAATCTACTATGATATCTCTATTTGTTTTATAATTAATAAAAGCCTTTACATTCGAAAAAGCTAAATTTAAATTATTATGACTGTGAAATCCTATTTTTATTTCTAGATCTAACTTCTTATCATATTTTTTTAAAAAATAAATTACATCTTTTTTAGTCATGTATCCATAACTATCTACAAAATATAACGCATATGCCTTCATTTCATTAGATGCTTTTATAATTAAATCTAATTCTTCTTCAGTATACCTTAATGTCAACATTGGTTGTACAAAAACTTTATAACCTTTTTCTGATAATGCTTTACAAAAATCAAGAGATTTTTGTAGTTCCGAATATCTTATTATAACTCTTACTCCCTTACAATATTTTTCATTCCAATTTGGTATATCTTCAATAGGAATATCTGGACCTCTAAATAAAGCCACATACATCTGGTTTTGAGAAGATTCTAATGGAATTTTTTTAGAAATTTCTTCAATAGATTGATAAATACAATATTTTTCTGAATTATTTTCAGTTATTTCTATTGCACCAAGTTCTATTATTTCTAAATTTGATCTGCTTAAATAACAAATTATACTATTTATTATTTCTTCAGTATAAATTTTTGGTTTTAATCCTGTTTTTACAGCATCTTCTATTCCAAAACCACCATCTCTTAATGTAGCATCCAATAATTTTATTTCTCCCATATTATTCTCCTTGTTCTTCCTCTTCAAAATTTATTCTTTCTTCTTCAATTACTAATGGTCTATTCATAATTCTTATATTCATATTCATAATGTATTCCCCAAGTAATCCAATAAAAAACAATTGAAGTCCCCCTAAAAAAAATACACCAACTAATATGGGGATAGTTCCTATATTAAATTTGTTCCAATATAAAATTTTTAAGATGAAATATATGACAGAAATTAAAAGACTTGTCAAAGATACTATAAATCCAAAAAAAGTTGCTATTCTAAGACCACTTTTAGTATAGCTTGTAAAACTAAGCATTGCTACATCAAATAAAGAAAAAAAATTGTTGGATGTTTTGCCAGATTTTCTAAGTTGTTGTTCATACTCAATTTCTAAATGATCTGGAGCATATTCTGCCACTATTCCTCTCAAAAGTGGTATAGGTTCATTTATTTTTCTTAATATTTCAATAAAACTTCTATCATATAATCCAAAGCCAGTAAAATGTTCTATTTGTTCTTCTTTGCTCATAGTTTTAATTAGTTTATAATATATTGTTCTAAAAAAATACATCAATTTACTTTCCTTACTGCTTTTTTTAATCATACTAATTACTTTATTTCCTTTTTCCCATTCTCTAACCATAACTGGTATCATTTCAACTGGATCCTGAAAATCTGCACAAATATGTATTACACAATCGCCTGTACTTTGAAGCAATCCATAAAAAGGACTATTATTTTGACCGAAGTTTGTAATATTAAAAATTGCTTTCACTCTTTTATCTTCTTTACATAATAATCGAAGATGATTTCGAGTATTATCTTTTGATTTATTATCTATAAATATCAATTCATAGTCATATTTTGGTAATTCTCTAGAAAATATTTCTTTTATAGCATTACATATTGGAATCACATTACCTTCTTCATTATAACATGGTATAACTAATGATACTTTTTTCATATAACTTAACCTCTAATCTTTATTTTTTTTATTGTTTAAAAATTCTTCAATCTGTTTCACACATAATCCATAAACATCTTCACTACTATAATTTTTATACCACTCCACAGTTTTCTCTATAGTCCTGTCAATATCCCATCTAGGTTTCCACCCTAAATTAAATCGTGCCTTTGTAATATCTAAAGCTAGTAATTTAGCTTCATGAAGTTCACCTTTTTTAGACTTATCTTCTAATTTCCCTGAGCCATAATATTTTATTATTTTCTCTCCAATTTCCCAAACGGGAACAATTGAATCAAGATTCGGACCAAAATTCCAACCTTCACAATATTTAGATGGTTCTTCATACATTTTTTGTCCTAATAACAAATATCCACTTAAAGGTTCCAAAACATGTTCCCAAGGTCTTATAGCTTTTGGATTTCTTATGTTTATTGCTTCACCTTTTTCCAAAGCTCTTATACAATCAGGAATTATTCTATCTAGTGACCAATCTCCCCCACCTATAACATTACCTGCTCTTACACTGGCTATACTTTTTTTATGTTTTTCATAATCTTTAGGATTAAAGAATGAATTTCTCCAAGAACTTATCGCTATCTCTGCTGCACCTTTAGAAGAAGAGTATGGATCATACCCTCCAAATGCTTCATTTTCCCTATATCCCCAAATTTGTTCTTTGTTTTCATAACATTTATCTGTTGTTATCATTATTCCTACTTTAGTTTTAGGTGTCTTTCTTATACATTCCATAACATTGATAGTTCCCATTACATTTACTTCATAAGTTTCAACTGGCTGATCATAAGATAACCTAACTAAAGGCTGTGCTGCAAGATGAAAAACAAAATCTGGCTTATATTGCTCAAAAACTCTTTCTAAATGTTCTTTATCTCTAATATCACCACGAATATCCATTATTTTATCTTCCAATTTTGCAAGTACAAAATTATCTTTTTCAGTATAGGGATCAAGAGCATAACCAATTACATTTGCTCCCAACTCTCTTAACCAAATAGACAACCAGGAACCTTTAAAACCTGTATGTCCTGTAACTAATACTGTTTTATTTTTATAAACATCATTAAAATATTTCATTCTCGTCTCCTTTTCTATTCCCATACTTTCCAAGGAGCTTTGTTATTTTCCCACATTGAATTTAATTCTCTGTTATCTCTCAAAATATCCATCGGTTTCCAAAATCCTGTATGTTTAAATGCTCTCATTTTTCCATCTTTTGCTAAATTTTCCAATGGCTCTTTTTCAAACACAGTTTCATCTCCATGAGTGATATAATCAAAAACTTCTGGCTCACATACAAAATACCCGGCATTTATCCACATGTTATCTCCAGCTGGCTTTTCTGTAAAACTATTAACATTGTTATCTTCAGCAGATATATTTAACGAACCAAATTTCCCTTGTGGCTGATATGCAGTAACTGTCAATTTTCCACCATTTTTTTTATGGAATTCAACAAGATTTTTTATATTTACATCCGATACTCCATCTCCATAAGTAAGTAAAAATGCTTCATTTCCGATATACTCCTGTATTCTTTTTACTCTTCCACCTGTTAAAGTACTTGCTCCTGTATCAACTAATGTCACTTTCCAGTCTTCACTATTAGATTTGTGTACTTCAACTTCGTTATTTTTTAAATTTACTGTAATATCACTCATACGAGAAAAATAATTCAAGAAATATTCTTTTATTACATTTCCTTTATATCCACAACAAATTACAAATTCATTAAAACCATAATGCGAATAAATTTTCATAATATGCCACAACATCGGCTTTCCACCAACTTCTACCATTGGTTTTGGAATTGCATGAGTTGCTTCACTTAATCTTGTTCCTAGTCCTCCAGCTAATATAACTACTTTCATAATTAAATAATCCTTTCTTAACGAAATATATTTATACTTGTTTAATAAATTTACATTTATATGATATAAAATAACTTATCAAACACTTCTATTTTAATTTTAAGCTATTGCTTATTTAATTTTTTCAAAAAATCTTTCAAAAGTTTTAATAATATAATTCATTTCTTTTTCACCAATTTTTGCATAAACTCCTATAAAGAAAGTATTATTCATTATATAATCTGTATTTGCTAAATCTCCAATTATTCTACATTCTGTATTTAAAAAAGCTGGTTGTTTTGTCATATTTCCTGCAAATAATTGTCTCGTTAAAATTTTTGCATTTTCTATATATTCAACAATTTCATTTTTTGTAAATTTATCATTTTCTTTTACTGTAATTGGAAATCCAAACCAAGATGGATCTGAATTTTCAGTTGCTACTGGTAAAATTAAATAATCTTGGAATTTTTCAAGACCTTTCCATAATTTTTTAAAATTATTTTTTCTTGCTTCTACAATATAATCTATTTTTTTCAGTTGAGCTACTCCGATTGCTGCTTGCATATCGGTAACTTTTAAATTATATCCGATATGACTATAAACATATTTGTGATCATATCCAAAAGGCAATTTACCAAATTGCATTTTAAATCTTGCACCATATGTATTATCTTTTCCTGGATCACAATAGCAATCTCTTCCCCAATCTCTAAATGATGTAGCAATTCTATTTAGTAACAAATTACTTGTTAGAACTCCTCCACCTTCTCCCATAGTTATATGATGTGCTGGATAAAAACTTACAGTTGCTAAATCTCCAAAAGTCCCTACCATTTTTCCATCATATTTTGAACCAACGGCATCACAACAATCTTCAATTAAAAATAAATCATACTTATCACAAAATTCTTTTACCGCCTTCAAGTCAAAAGGATTTCCCAATGTATGTGCTATCATCACTGCTCTAGTTTTATCTGAAACAGCTTTTTCCAATTCAGAAACTTTTATATTATATGTCCCTAACTCCACATCAACAAATACAGGAACCATTCCATTTTGAATTATTGGATTTACAGTAGTAGGAAATCCTGCAGCAACAGTAATAACTTCATCTCCTTTTTTCAATCTTTTATCTCCTAATTTCTCAGAAGTTAATGTAGAAAATGCCACTAAATTAGCTGAAGATCCCGAATTTACAATTATAGAATATTTTTGTTCCATATATTTAGCAAAATCTTTTTCAAATTCATCCGCATATCTTCCTGCTGTAAGCCAAAAATCTAATGATGAATCTACTAAATTTACTAATTCTTTTTCATCATAAACTCTTCCAGCAAATGATATTTTACTTTCTCCCTCTACAAATTCTTTATCTTTGTGAGCTACTTCATAGTACTCTTTTACTTTTTCTAAAATTTCTTGTTTTAATTGCTGTTCTTTTTTCATTTTTTCTCCCCATAATTATTTATTTTATTTCCATTTTTAAATTTTCAAATCTTATATATAATTCTCTTGTATCAAGAGGTGCATAATATTTTGGAGCATTTGTTTTTATTTTTATTACATTTCTTCCTTTTTTTAATTTTACACTAAAATTTATATCTGTACCTTTTTTACTTATACTATATGTATGTTTATTTCCATTCACATTAAATTCCATACTAGACATATTTAATGATGGTGTAAAAACTTTAGAATTAAAATTAAATATTTTATTATTTTCTGTATTATTAATAACATATATTATTATTTCATTTTTTGCCCAGTTCTGTTTAACTTTTTCTGTTGTTCCAAGAAATTCTGTATCATAAATTCCATCAGTTGTTATAAATTCATTAAGAATTTTTTCTTTTTTTTCAGACAATTGTTTTTTGGAATATTTATTTTTTATAGTATCGGAATATCCCTTAATATTAAAAAATACAAGAGTCTCATCTTCACTAAAGTATGGTTTTGCACCTGTTATATTTTTTATTTCTTTCTCTAATTTTTTATAATCATCATTATTATAACCATTTTTATTAATGTATATTCCATTAAAACCTACAATTGAAATTTTCTCTAAAATTTCAGATATTGGTAAATTAGAAATTTGTCTATTCCATAAATCTTCATTTCTTCCTTTATAACTTCCATAACTCCATTTTATTTTTTTTGAATGTAAATATCCTTTCATCATTTGGTAGTCACTTATACTTCCAACATAATCCGATTCAGGAAATTTAAAATAAGGTAATTGAAAGACCATTCCGTTTTCACCCAGTTGATTCTCTATGTAAGATACAAATTTTTTATCACTATTAAATATTTTTTCATATTTTTCTCTTGAACTTTTATAATTATATTCTGTTACAGCTTGATTATTATATCTAACATCTTTTGGTATTTGATCCCAAATAGAAATAGAAAAAATGATAATTATTATTAAATTATAAAATAGCTTAAATTTATGTCTGTTCTTTACAATATCATTTATTTTAATACATATTGCTAATATTGAAAAATATGCTATAAAAACGGAAATTCTATTATAACCTCTAATTAAACCACTAACATATATTGAAAACAACACTCCAAAACCTGATTTTACGGAAAATAAAATTCCTCCAATAGTTAGATAAGATAATAATTCTATTTTTTTATTTGATTTTTTCTTTTTAAACAAATAATAGAGCAAATATAATATACCTAGAACACCAACAATACCTAAGTATTCTGAATTTTCGCCTGATTCCATTATATAGTTAAAGTATTCTTTTATTCTTGGAATTGAAAATATTTCTAATTTTTTTGAAATAAAAAAATTTGAAATCCTTAATCCATAATATTCTGATTCTAAAACTGCTCTATATGGTTTTTCAAAATTTTGAACATTTTGAAAATTATATACTATTCCTGGTAAATATAGTAATAATACAGAAAATATTATACATCCATAAGCTGTAAATATTTTTTTTATAATTTCAATTTGTTTTATTTTGATTAATAAAATAATTGCTAAAAAAAGACAAGTAAAAAATGTATAATAAACTCCTGTCATAGGCAATAAAAAAAATATCATAAACACCATTATATTTTTTTTATTTTTTATATAATCCTTATTAAAAACTAAAATATCATCATTTATATAAATATAATAAATGCACAAAGTTACTAATGGAATTAAATAATATGCAGATAGATATAAATGAAATCCTCCTCTTAAAAATCTATATTCTAAAAAAGTAAATACTAAAGATCCCATTAATGAAATAAGAAAATTTATTTTAAATTTTCTCATAACAAAATAACTAATTAAAGATGTTATGGGATATATACTTATATAAAATATATTTAATGCTATTCCCCAATTTTTAGTAAATAACAAAATTATTTTTATTATTACTAAATAAAAACTATCAAAATAAAACCCTTTATAGTCATAAAATGATGCTCCAAAGGGTGCACCTAAATAAGGATTTTTAAACCACCACCCTGTATCAGAAATAGTTTTTATTTCAAAACTACATAGTAAACCATCCCAATAATATGATATAGGTAAATTCCACTTTATTGAATCTATTCTTAAAATAATATATGTTAAAATCATTGTAATAAATAAAACCAAAAAGTACTCTTTTATTTTTCCCCATTTTATTGTTAATTTCATTGTTATAAATATCACTTCTCTTTCTATGATAATGTATAAGATCTAATATCATACTAAAACTTGTTTTATTAATTTTATATATCTCTCTCTATCAAAAATTTTATTATAATAATTTTTAATTTTTTGAGAAATTTCATTATAAAAATTCTCATTCTCAAGTAGTTTATTTATATATTCTGCAAACTCTTTTGCATCTTCAGCAACAAGGCATCCACATTCTGTCTTATCAGGGAATCCATCTACTCCTCTTTCAGTGCAGACAACTGGAAGTCCATTTTCCATTGATTCAACAACTTTTATTTTTATTCCAGTTCCTCTAAACATAGGACAAATTGATATTTTTATATTTTCAAAAATTTCTTCTAGATTAGGAGCATATTGAATTATATCCACATTAGAATACGAATTATTTATTTTATTTGTAGATGTTCCAACCAGTAAAATTTTTAGATTTTTATCAAGATAAGGGTAAACTTCATCTAAAAACCAATTTAATCCTTCTACATTAAACGGATTGTCAAAACCTATGAAAAATACATCCCATTTTCTCTCACATAATGGTTTTAACTTATAATTTTTTTTATCAGAAAAATGGGGTATAAAATGCATTTTTTTCTCTAATAACTTTTCATAAAGAATTTTTTCATCATTTGAAACACAAAAAAATTTATCAAAATATCTTAATCGTTCCAATTCTTCATCCATTAATTTTCCCAAAGTTAAATTCCTATTTACCTTTTTATCCCATGAATATTGTTGTAAAAACATACTATCTATCATATAATAAATTTTTTCATAGTTTATTTTATTTTTAGTTTTAACAATTAAATTAGCTAAGTATGAGTAAGTTACTATAACAGTATCATATTTATTATTGCTAATAATCTTATCAAAATAATCCTGAATCTCACAATTAGTCCAATCTTGTAAATGTATTTCTGTTTTAGACTTTATTTTATTTTTTATTTTATTAATAACTGATACTTTATTTATCTTTTTACTTTTTCTAAAATCATAAACATATAATTTATCAATTAATTTTTCTTTGTTTTGATCTTCAAAATTAGAAAAATCTGAATCAGGAGTAAATCCTTCATATGCAAATAAATCAATATTATAGTTTATCTCTTTAAATACTTTTGTTAATTGATAAATATTCATATTTGTTCCATGTAATCCCTGAAGGAAATTATGAGGATACACTAGTAAAATTCTTTTCTTATTCATAAAAAACTCCTCTTTTAAGTATTTTTTATATATCCGAATACCAATTTTTATCTTTTACAATCATAGAATACACTTTATCTGAAACTTCATCCCAAGTTAAAGGCTTTATATTTTTAGATTCTGGTATTTTTTTTGTTTCTTTATTTTTTTCAAAAAATAAAATTTTATTTTCTAAATCCTTTTCATTTCTATCAAAAAAAATAGCATTTTCTCCTGCAACTTCATGAAAAACTGGTATATTTGAGCAAATTATAGGTAAATTATAACAACCAGCCTCAATTAATGGTAAACCAAAACCTTCTCCAGCAGAAGCTTGAATTAAAGCATCTGTATTTTTATATGCAAATGCAAGTTCAGAATCTGAAGCACCTTCGATAAACAATATTTTGTTGCTAAATTCTTTAGGATTTTTTAATTCCGCAACAAATGCTTCCATTTTCCACCCTATATGTCCTATAATACATAGTTTACCTTCAAATCCTTCTTTCCACATTTTTTTAAAAGTATCATAAACTAATTTGTATCCTTTTCTAGGTTCAATTGTACCAACCATTAAATATACATTTTCATTACCTTTAATAAAATTTGATACTCCATATCCAACCTCTGTTCTATTTTCCTCTTTAAAAGTATCATATCCCCAATGTAGATAACCTACTTTCAAAATATTGTCTATTTTTTTTAAATGATTCTTTTGGTTATATTCTATAACTTCTTTTGCTACAGTTTCTGAAACTGTTATTATTCCAGAATAATTATTTAAAACTTCTTCTAAGTATGTTTTAAATCCTTTTACTGTACTAGACTCAAAGAAATCAGGTAGTTGTAACGGTAAAATGTCATGAATTACTGCATAGGATTTTATTCCTTTTTTATTAAATTCACTTGCATAAGGATGATTCTCAGGAACTTGAATTCCTCTAATTTGAAATTCAGGCATAAAAAATATATCATTTCCTTTTAATTCTATTATTTTCCCAGTTAAAGAATAATCCTCCATAGAAATTAATTCAACTTGTAGTTTATTTTTTTTATTTTTTCTTATTGCAACAGGTAATACAATATTTCTTTTTTTCAAAGAATCAAATAACTTTTTAGATGTTCTTCCAATTCCCGTACTATAGTTGTTTTTTAACCATTCATGAACAACTGTCATATCATAAAGAATTCTTGTTTTTCCTTCAAGTACATTACTATTCTCATTATTTTGTAACAATATTAAATTTTCAGTTATTTTATCAATTTCAACCTGATTAAATGGAATTTTGTTCTTAGCAAAAAGTAAAGTAATATTATCTAATAATTTTTCTGTAACAACTAAATTTTCATATTTTTCCTGAATACTATCTCTGTTACTAATTCTTTTTTCTATTGCATCTAATGTTTTGTATGAAACTTTTTCCCAAGTATAACTTTTAGCATATTCAATTGAATTTTCAGCAAGTTCTAAAGTTTTAATTGGATTATCAAATACATATTTAATTCCTTTCATTATTTTTTTAGGAGAACTTGCATCAACTAAAGTTGCATAATTTTTAGCAATTTCAATTAAACTTGAATTATTTGATGTCACAACTCTTGTTCCACACGCCATTGCCTCAAGTACTGGTAATCCGAATCCTTCATAAAGAGAAGGAAACACTAATAATTCTGTTATATTATATAACTGTATTAAATCTTCATTCGAAACGTATCCTGTATAAACAATATCATCTTTGACATTATATTTTTCTGAAACTTTTATAAAATGATTTTTAGTTTCCTCTGCCATTTTTCCAGTTATCACAAATTGATACCTGCTCTTTATATTTATTGGTAATAGAGAATAGGCTTCTATCAATCCTTCTATATTCTTTTTAAAATCAATTCCTCCAGCAAATAAAATAAAAGGTTTTGATATATTATATTTTTCTTTAATTTTTTTATGTTCTATTTTCTCTAATTTTCTAAATTCTTGATTAATTCCAGCGTGTATTACTACTATTTTACTTTCATCAATTCCTAAAAGTTTAACAGCATCATTTTTAGCTGATTCAGAAATTGCTAACAATAAATCTAAGTTCTTTATAAATTCTATTGATTTTTCATAATTAGCTTTATAAACTGGATCAAATAAACATTGTTCTGGAAAAATCATGGGTATTAAGTCATATAAAATCCCTACAGTGTACACATTCTTAAACCATTCTGCTTTATAAAAATTACCATATTCATTTGGACTAGTAAATAGCATTATATCTATTTTACTCTGTTCTAAAAAATGTTTTACTGATTTTTCTATAATTTCTTCTGTCAAATCATTATCAAAAAGTTGCTTTTCACCTACATCTAGAATTTTAGGTCCTGTATAATACTGATACAAAAAGCTATGTTGATTTATAACAGGATCTCCAAGATAATCCCCGTATAAATTTAGAAAGTGATATTTCATATCTTTCCCATTTTTTAAAATTTCAGAAATAAGTTCTCTAGAATACATTCCTATTCCTCTGTATTTTGAACCAGAAAAAAAGGGCTTTAAATCAATTCCTATATTCATAACAAGCTCCTTTCTGTTTATTTTCTTTTATCTATAAATATAGAATTTACCCCTGTGAAGGCATATTCTACGTAATCATTTTTTTGCATAAAGTCTATAATATCATTTCTTTTATTTGTCAAAGATATTTTTTCACGGTATTCTATTGTTTCTATAATAAAAATATATGGTCTATATTTTTCAAAATTCGTAGATTTTAATATATCCATCTCTAAACCTTCAACATCTAATGAAACAATTGTAGGAACACTAGCAAAATATTTTTCATATATTTCATCTAATGTATAAACTGGAACTTCAATCTCATCAACAATTTCAATCCAAGGAGTTTGACGTTGAGCTTCTTTTATAGACTCTAAATCAAAAGAATCTAATCCTGGCGTATTAAGTATATAAAATTTCATTTTTTCTGAATTTTTAGCTCCAATTCCACAATTTAAAATAATGTCTTCTGGTCTATACATTTTTATTTCATCAATATAAACTGGATTAGCATCTATTAATACTCCTCTTATTCCTTTTTTATAAAGTGAATAAGAGTTACTTAAGTTTTTATAATCGTTACACCCAATATCTAAATACGATATTCCTATATTTTTCTCTCCCATATAAGACAATAAAAACTCAATGATTTTATCTTCTCCACATTGGGAGTAACTTTCATATTTTGAAAGTTCTTCTTGAATTTTATCTTTTTCTTTTATTATATTCCATAAAGTGCTTTCAAAATTGATTAATTTGTTTTTAAGAGATTCTATTTCATTTTGTGAGTGATTTAACAAATTGTTGCTATACTTAGCATATTCTGTTAAAGTCCCTGTTATTTCACCATTTAATTCCTGAAATCTATGTATTCTTTCTGCATATGGCTGTAACATAAATCTCGTACATTTTCTTATAACTTTTTTTATAAATCTTTTTATTTTATTACCTATTCCTCGTGTATTTCCAAGATCATAATCAAAAGTTCTTGTAAAATGTTTAGAACTTTCAAAAAGTTTTAGACTTAATTTTTCAAATTCATGGTCATTAAAATCATATTTATATTTTTTATAATTTTTTTTATATTTTTCTTGAAGTATTTTTGTAATTTCTTCTTTATCCACTATTTTTCTCCTTCAATATTTTTATTATCTATAATAAAATGATGATTTATTCTTGTTAATCCTACATCATGTATATTGCTATACATTTTAAATTGTGCAATATTTCTATAATGATCATAGCTTGCTTTTTCTTCTAGATCAGCAATAGCAATTCCAATATTATAGTCTCCAGGTAATAAATTTAGATTTTCTAATTTAACTTCTATTACTCCTTTTTTTTGCAATTTAAGTTTTCTATGTCCTTCTCTTGAGGTATTAGTTCCATAAATATATGTTCCTTGTGTATTACTAATTTCAAATCCTATATTAACTTGTAACTCTTCTGGATTAACTTGACATAAATATTCTGCCTGTAGTTTTACATTTTGACCTGTGTTAAAAGAACGTCTATCTACACCTTTTTCGTCTAGTAATTTACAGCTAGTAAAAATAACATCTCCATTACCAAAATGATCACCTAAATGATTTATTTTTTTTCTTTTATCTTTACTTTTTAAGTTATCTATTTCTAGATTATTTTCATTATCTTTAATTTTTTCTTTTATTTCAGATTTTTGTCTTTCTTCTTGTTCCTCAGCCATATACTTCAAATATGCATTTTGTATTTCTTTTGGACTGCCTTTTTCGACCATTTTTCCACGATCAAGCCATACAGCATAATCACAAAGTCTATCTATAGTTCCCATATCATGAGTTACTAATATAATAGTTGTTCCATTATTTTTCATTTCATAAATTTTATTTGCACATTTTGCTTGAAAGTTTATATCTCCAACTCCTAGAATTTCATCGACCAACAAAATATCAGCATCAACATGTATAGCAACTGAAAAAGCCAATCTAGCATACATTCCTGATGAATATGTTCTAAGTGTATTATCAATAAATTCTTCCAATTCTGAAAAAGCAATAATTTCAGGAATTCTCTTGTCAATTTCTTTTTTAGTAAACCCAAAGATAGTAGCATTGTTATAAATATTTTCTCTTCCAGATAATTCAGGATGAAATCCAGCACCTAATTCTATTAAGCTTGCTATTTTCCCATTAATTGTAATTTTTCCTTTATCTGGAAACATTGTCCTATTAATCATTTTTAATAATGTACTTTTTCCACTTCCATTTTTTCCAATTAATCCCACAGTGCTACCTCTTTTAACTTCAAATGATACATCATTTAAAGCATAAAATTCTTTATATGCATGTTTTATTTTTTTTACTGCTCTTTCTTTCAAAGAAGTAGCTCTATCAGAATATAGTTTAAATTTTTTTGTAACATTTTCTATTTTAATAACAGTATCTTTCAATAATTTCACCTTTACTTTCTTATAATATTTCAGCAAATTTTTTCTGTAAATTTTGAAATATAGAATACCCTAAAAAAAGTATAAATATTGATAAAAACAATGAATATGCAAATAATTTATACCGTGGTTCTACCCCATAGTACATTATATCTCTATATAAAATAACATATCCTGTCATAGGATTACATATTATCAAAATTTTTTGAACGATTTTAGGTAACATATCTGGATTATACATAATTGGTGTCATAAAATAGAGTGCCATTAAACCAACACTAATCAAATATTCTAAATCTCTAAAAAATACATTAATACTTGATATCATTAATGAAAATCCCAAATTTAGGATTGTTTGTGCGATTAAAATAATTGGTAACCATATTAAGTGTATTGTTAATGGTATTTTAAATAATATTAACATAGGAAATACAATCATGTATGTAAAAATTGTATTAAATAACCCGCTCATTGTATGGACAATGGGTAAAACTTCTCTTGGAAAATAAACTTTTGTTACTAAATTACTATTTCCTATGATTAAATTAGCAGCACCCTGTACAGAATTGGTAAAAAATCCCCATGGAACTAATGCCACAAATAAAAACATTGTATAATTCTTTTCACTTACTCTTAAAATAAAAGGGAAAATAAGAGAGTATACTAACAATTGTAATAACGGATTTAAAAAAGTCCATAGAAAACCTAAAAAAGAACCTTTATATCTAGTTTTTAATTCACGAATTGTGAAACTTTTTATCATTTCCTTAAATTTTAAAATTTCTTTTATTCTATCAAACATAGTGGTTAAATAACTTATATTTTGTTATTCTCTCCTCTCCATAAAATATTACTTTAGAATATCTCTCCAATATTCCAATACTTCTTTCAATGTATCATCAATAAAAAATTCAGTTTTCCACCCTGTATCTTTCTTAATTTTAGTATTATCACATACCACAAGCGGTACATCTACAGGTCTGAATTTGGCAGGATCAATTTCTATTTTTATTTTCTTTTTTGACATACTTATTAATTTTTTTAAAAGTTCGCTTACTTTAATTTCTTTTCCTGAACCAATATTGTAAATTTCTCCAATTTTTCCTTTTTCTAAAAGTAGATCATAACCTTTAACTATATCTCTGACATCTGTAAAATCTCTAAAAGTTTCTAAATTCCCCACTTTTAATACAGGCTCACTTCCTTTTTCAATTTTGGCAATTTTACTTGCGAAATCAGCTACAACAAAGTTTTTACTTTGCCCTGCTCCAATGTGATTAAAAGCTCTTACCATTACTATATTCATGTTATAAGCATTCACATAAAGTTTGCACATTTCTTCCTGTGCTTTTTTGCTTACACCATAAGGACTTTGAGGATTTTGAATTTTACTTTCTTTGATTGGGCACTCTTCTGGTTTTATTGGACCGTATTGATCACTTGAACCAATGATTAATATTTTTGAATTTTTACTGTAATTTTTTACTGCTTCAAGTAAATTTAATGTCCCGTTCACATTTATATTTACAGTCAAAACAGGTTTTTCCCATGAAAGTCCCACAGCACTTTGACCTGCAAGATGAAATATTTTATCTGGTTTTATATCATCTATAACTTTATTGACTTGTTCTGTATCCAATAAATTCATTTTTTCTACATTAATTTTATTATTTTTATAATTTTCTGATATTGTTGTTCCATATACTTCATAATTCTGTTTTAAAAGATATTCAGATAAATATTTTCCTACAAAGCCATCAACACCTGTTATTAATGCTTTCATTTGTTCTCCTTAAAGTGATTTTAATTTGATTTCTTTTTTAACTAATTTCAGATCATTTTCCACCATTCTTTCAACTAATTTAGCAAATGGTATTTCTCTTTTCCATCCTAATTTAGCTTCAGCTTTTGCAGGATTTCCTATTAAAATATCCACTTCAGCAGGTCTAAAGAATTCAGGATTCACTCTAACAACTATTTTTCCAGTTTTAGAATCTTTACCGACTTCATTAATATCTTTGCCTTCCCAAGCAATATCGATATCCACATGTCTAAATGCTGTTTCTACAAATTCTCTAACAGTTCTAGTTTCATTTGTTGCAATTACATAGTCATCAGCCTTGTCTTGCTGCAGCATTAGCCACATTGCTCTTACGTAGTCTTTTGCATGTCCCCAGTCACGTTTTGCATCGAGATTTCCAAGTTCTAGTACTTCCTGAACTCCTAATTTTATTCTTGCTACTGCATCTGTGATTTTTCTTGTTACAAATTCTTTTCCACGTCTTTCAGATTCATGATTGAAAAGGATTCCTGAACATGCGTACATGTCATAGCTTTCTCTATAGTTTTTAGTTATCCAGTGTCCATATAATTTTGCTACTCCATAAGGACTTCTTGGATAAAATGGAGTGTCTTCTGTTTGTGGAATTGCTTGAACCAATCCAAACATTTCACTAGTAGAAGCTTGATAAAATCTTGCTTCTGGTTTTACAGTTCTTATAGCTTCTAATATATTTAATGCTCCAATTCCATCAATATCAGCAGTTGCAAAAGGTTGCTCCCAAGAAGTTCCTACAAATGACTGTGCTGCCAAGTTGTATACTTCATCAGCTTGAGAAATTTTCATTGCATTTATTAATGAAACTAAATCTATCATATCAGCATATATAAATTTAATTTCATTTTTTCTATGCTCAATGTTTCCAAAAGTAGTTACACTTTTTCTTCTCATAAGTCCGTAGACTTCATATCCCTTTTCTAATAATAATTCTGCCAGATACGAGCCGTCCTGACCATTTATTCCAGTAATTAAAGCTTTTTTCATACGTAATCTCCTATCTTTTTATTTTACAAATATTCATTTCTATTACAAATTCTTAGATTACTAATAACTTCTTTAACTTCTTGAGTATTGTTTTTATGACAAATTAATGTCACGTCATCAGTATCTACAATTACTATATCTTTTAATCCAATAGTTGCAATTAATTTATTTCCACCTTGAATT
>NZ_DBHIXN010000024.1:0-32164 GCF_057270615.1 Leptotrichia sp. | reverse complement strand
ATAGTATTGATTTATTGATTTTAATTTTCTACCATCTATTATGAATGATGCTCCAATATTTGTAACACAAGTACAAAGATTATTTATGCCTAAATCAATCCCTAGTGCATTGTTTTCATTTAATTTCCTTTGAACTTCTTTTACTTCGTAAGTATATTGAATTTCAAAGTACCTAGAATGTTGTTTTGGTATTATTCTAATTTCTTTTATCTTCTTGCCTTTTAATACTGGTGGTAGCTTAATTTTAACTTCCTGATGAGTTTTCTTAAACGAATTTGAATAAGGAACTATCAGCATATCATCTTTTAATCTAACAAAACCTATAACAAGAGTAGTAAAACTATCTTTAGCAAGATATTTAGGTAATTTTATTTTACCATTATATTGACCATTCTTAGCAAGTTTTAAAAGTCCAAAAAATGATTTGAAACTTCTGTCTACTTCTTTTAGAATTTGTTGAGCCATATTAGAATTTAATTTCTTATAATTTTCACTATTTTTAAGCATTTTATAGTTTTCATTATAACTTAAATACTTTTTATTTTTAAAATAGTATTGTCTAACATTGTATATAGCCTGATTCTTTAAATTCTTAGCTATATGGCACAAATATTTTAAATTTCTAAACTCTTTTTTGCTAAGATGTTTTACTTGTTGTTTTAAAGTTAAATACATATATAATCACCTCCTTTTCATCAGAGATATTATATCATGTATTCTACATTTTATCTGTTTATTTTTAAATATTTTTAAAGTTTTTAAAACCCCACAACAGTGGGAAGTGTCGTTCACATAAATACGCTACTACTTATGCAGTTCTCTTGGCATATATACTCCTTAATAAATTAAGGAGATTAGCCTTGAACTTCTTGTTATCTCTAACAAGCACAGACTATATCTTATCCATATCCTATTTCAAGGACTTAGGCGAAACCACTTCCAATACCTATCGCTTGTATTGTACTCCCCTCACGAGGGATAGTCGTTGAACTTTCCTTTTCAGGCTTAGCTGCTGATTGTCTATTATATTCCTTTCTATATGTACGGCTTAATGTTTAGGATTTAACCTTGCACCATCTAGTATATTTTTTCTGCTTTCGCCACCATCACACTTATACCATATTTGAACGAAGGTATTATGTTGTGGTTATACTAGCTTTAAGAGTTCCCAGCAATTCAGTTTCTTTGTTGCACGGTTTTGCTCCGTGTCTACATACAAGTTTCCCTATATGCTTACTAAAATCTTCGTGCAATTTATCTCACGACTAAAAGTTGCGAGTGTTCTTGCACTATTTAATAAAATCTATATTTCTCTTTAATAGCCTTTTTATAAGCCTCAAAAATAAATTCTTTTCCGCCAAATGCTGAAATTAACATAATTAACGTAGATTTTGGCAAATGAAAATTTGTAATTATTGCATCAACAATTTTAAATTTATAATTTCCATAAATAAAAATACTTGTATTTCCTTCATCTGCCATAATTTTACCATTTTCATAAGCAGCTGATTCTAATGTTCTTACTGATGTCGTTCCTACTGCAATTACACGATTTCCCTTTTTCTTAGCCTCATTGATAATTTTAGCCGTTTTTTCAGGTACCCGATATTTTTCACTGTGCATCTTATGATCCATTATATTTTCTACTTTTACAGGACGAAATGTTCCAAGTCCTACATCTAAAAATACTTCTGCAATGATAATACCTTTTTCATGAATTTTTTCTAATAATTCTTTTGTAAAATGAAGCCCTGCAGTTGGAGCAGCGACAGATTCTCCTTCTTTTGCATATACAGTCTGGTATCGATTCTTGTCCTCCAGTTTTTCAGTAATATACGGTGGAAGCGGCATTTCTCCCAACCTATCCAAAATTTCTTCAAATCTTCCTTCAAAACTAAATTTTACAACTCTATTCCCATCATCTTTAATTTCCAAAAGCTCTGCTTCCAGAACTCCTTCCAAAAATATAATTTTTTGCCCAATTTTTAACTTTTTAGCAGGCTTTAACAAAACCTCCCACGTATACAAATCATACCTTTTTAAAAGAAAACATTCAAGCACAACACCATTTTCTTTATGGCCTAATAATCTTGCTGGAATAACTTTTGTACGATTAATTACAAGAACATCATCTTTTTTCAAATAATCTATAATATTATAAAATTTTTTATGTTCTAATGTTTTTTCTTTTTTGTTTAATACTAATAATCTTGAATGATCCCTTGGATTGACTGCATGCTGTGCTATCAGTTCTTCAGGTAATTCAAAATCAAAATCCGAAATTTTCATTTAACTTATTTTCCCTCTTTCCAAATTTTATAAAAAAAATAATATCTCTTAATATTTATTTTATTTTAAAGGAAACAGGGAATTTAATAATTCCCTGCCTACTTACTTAATTTTTTTATATATTTAATTAATATGCACTTCCAATTTCAAATGTCTTATAAGTATCTACTCTGTTATACCATCCTTGAAGCCATCTGCTTTCATTTCTTGGGGCATTTTTTACACGTTTTGCTAATATATCTTTGGCAGAGTTACTAAATTCTACTAATGCACTTTGCCCCGTTGCCGTTCCCTTCATATTTTCAAGCACTTGTCTTAATCCCCAAGCAACATTGTTGTATGATGAGACGCCTTTCAATCCTTCACCTTTGAAGTTTACATAGTCAATTAACGCATAAAGCCCATTGGGAGTGTTTACCATTCTTTCAAATTGATTTTTTAAATTTTCTTTATTTGAAGAAGCCTGTATCATTTTATCAAGTGAACTCTTTAACCTGTCATAAATAAACATTACTTGAATATCTCTTGTATTGTCAAAAAATGCGATTAATTCTTGAATATCTTTATCACCGCTAGCTTTTTTAGACATCAATTCTGACTTACTATTCCAAGGAGAATGTTTAAATTCTGCAAGTAATTTTGGTAATGCAATACCTTTTTCTTTATAATAAGCTATCATATCAGGCAAACTATCTCCAAATCCGCTTCTTCCACCACTAGCCTTAAACCATGTAAAATGTCCAATTCCAAGTGATGGAAAATTTTCTCCATCGTTCCAGTCAACTAGATTATTTCTAACTCCACCAGTTTCATTTTGAAAAATTTTCTCTGCTACAGCAAGTAATTGTTCTCTTGATAATTTCATATCAGGTGTTCCTTGCTGAGTTTTTCTGTTTGCCGTATAAGTATTTGCATTTGGACGTTCATAACTTCCACTATCACGCATATTTCTCAAATTTGTATTTACATTTAAATCAATGTTTTTGTTATTATATTGATTTTTTATTAATTTTTCCAATTGTGAATTATTAGCTGCAGCTGAAGCTATTGATGCAGGTTCTTTTTTAGGTATACTTATATTTTCAGTGTTTCCTGTTGACAAAGACACCTCCTTAATACTTTCATTTCCAAATGATGTTATTGAGCATGCCAACCCAAATAATAATAATATCCCTGTTTTTTTAAAAAATCTCCTATCACAAATCATCAACTCATCTCCATTCTTCTTTAATCAAACGATTCTGCATATTTTTTAAATATAAAATCATTCAATACTTAACTAACTTTCAATTTTATTTATAATTTTCTGTCCTATAACAACTCTATCTAGTCCCGCTAAATCCTTTACAACTTCAACATTCTTAAAACCTGACTTTGTCATAATTTCTGCAACATTTTTTCCTTGTTTATAGCCAATTTCAAATAATAAATATCCAAAATCAGCTAAATAATCAGATGCCTTATGACAAATCTCATAATAAAAATATAATCCGTCATTTCCTGCAAAAAGTGCTTCACTTGGCTCGTGTAATAAAGTGTCATCTGACATAATACCAACTTCATCAAGGGAAATATACGGTGGATTCGACACTATCATATCAAATTGCTTAAATTCTACATTTTCAAACAAATTAGACTTCAAAAATTTTATATTTGGAACTTTTAAAATCTTTTTGTTCTTTTCAGCAGTTTCAAGTGCTTTTTCAGAAATATCCACACCTAGCACATAAGAACTTTCTATTTCCAATGCAGCTGTTATCCCTATTATACCACTTCCAGCACCAATATCAAGTATTTTAGGATGAATTTTTGAATTTTTATTTTCAAAATCTTGATTTTTTAAAATATTATTTTTTAAAATATCAATCATTTTTTCAACTAAAATCTCTGTATCTTGGCGTGGAATCAAAACTCCCTTGTCAACGTAAAACTTTCTTCCATAAAATTCCTGCTCATTCAATAAATACTGAACTGGAAATTTTTCACGTCCAATTTTTTGAATAAAATATCTGATTTTTTTAATTTTTTCATCTTCAATATCATCTCTATACTTTGTAAAAAGCATCATTCTATCAATATTCAAAACATTTGAAAATACAATTTGTGCAATTAATTCTGCTTCTTCAATGTCATTTTTTTTAAGATACTGAATACTTTTATCAAGCAGTAATTTTAGCTGTTTTTCAGATCTTGATGTATTTTCAAAATTACTATTATCAGATATATTTTTTTCTTTTGATTTACTTATTGCTTCATTTAGTTTTTCTCGAATTTTTTTTAATTCATTTTCTGATAATACTTGCTCAAATTTAGCATACAGCATAATTCTTTCCATTTGCATTATTTCAGCAATTATACTTTCTGCTGCTAATCGAGCATTTTTTATATTTTTTTTTTCTAAATAATTAACCGATTTATTCAAAATATCCAGCAAATTATTCATTATTACTTCCAACCTCTTTCAATAATTCTGCTTGTTCAAAAGCTATCAAAGCATCTATCATTTCATCCAGATCTCCATCTAAAATACCTTCAAGTCTATGAAGCGTCAATTTGATTCTGTGATCTGTAACTCTACCTTGTGGAAAGTTATAAGTTCTAATTTTTTCAGATCTATCTCCACTTCCAACTTGTGAACGTCTTTCACTTTCAACTGCACTTCTTTGTTTTTCACATTCCATTTCATATAATTTAGAAACTAATACTTTCATTGCAGCTTCTTTATTTTTTATTTGCGAACGTCCATCTTGCGAAGTTACTACAAGTCCTGTCGGTAAATGCGTGATTCTTACAGCAGAATCAGTTGTATTTACGTGTTGTCCACCCGCACCACTTGATCTATATGTATCAATTTTCAAATCGCTTGGATTAATTTCTACTTCACTTACGTCATCTATTTCAGGTAATACTGCAACTGTAATTGTAGATGTATGAACTCTTCCAGAAGATTCAGTAGCTGGAACTCTTTGTACACGGTGAACTCCGCTTTCAAATTTTAATCTTGAATATGCTCCGTGTCCTTTAATTAAAAATGTTACTTCCTTCAATCCACCAACACCAATTTCATTTTTTTCAATGATTTCAGTTTTCCAACGATTTCTTTCTGCATATCTTGTAAACATTCTGAAAATATCAGCTGCAAATAATGCTGCCTCATCTCCACCTGCTCCAGCACGGATTTCCATAATAACATTTTTATCATCATTAGGATCTTTTGGAAGTAAAAGAACTTTTAATTCTTCTTCAAGATGTGGAATTTCTTCTTCAATAAGATGTATTTCTTCATGCATCATTTCTTTCATTTCTGCATCTTTTTCAGATTTTAAGTCTTCTTTTAAACTTTCCATTTCTTCTTTACGGCTTTTGTAATATGTATATTTTTTAACAACTTCATCAATGCTATTTAAAGCTTTATTATACTCCATAATTTTCTTTGGATCTGATATAACTTCAGGATCCATAAGCATTTTTGTAAGCTCCTTGTGCTTTAAAACAACATCGTCTAATTTTTGAAACATAATCTATTTTCCAACTCCTAAATTCTCGATTTTATTTAAATAATTTGCAATCAAAATTATTTTTGAACTTTATTATATTAGATATTCTTCAATAACCTCGATTCATTTTTAGATAACTTTTAACGTTAAGTATTATAGCATATTTTTTAATCTTTTTCAATTTTTAATTATACAAAATTCCAAATTTCATCATTATAAATAATATAATAAATGCCACCAAAAATCCAAGCAGTCCTCCCACCAAAACTTCTCTAATACTGTGTATTCCAGACTTAACTCTACTTTGAGCAACTAATGCAGCCATAAAGAATCCCAAAACCAGTATTCTTATATCCGAAGTCATAAATACTAATATTCCAAAAGCCGCAAAAGCTATCGCACTATGTCCGCTAGGCATACCGCCTTCAAGTGGTGTACCTTTTCTAAAAAAAGTTTTTAAAACAATTACCAAAATTGAAACTAAAATTAATATCAAAATTGAAATATTACCTTTTCTTCCAGCTATAACATGCAATCTATTTGCACCATCAAAAATATCCAGCAACTTATCATAGAATAGCAAATAACCTACACAAAGTGCATTAATTGCCGCAACTAAAACTGCTCCAGCTGCCACATCCTTAGCCAATTTTGCAAGCGGATGCCGTTCAGGAGAAACTAAATCAATGATTGCCTCAACCGCAGTATTTACAAGCTCTGTAATTATAACAAATGATACCGATAATGAAATTATCAAAATTTCTACTTTGCTCGCATTTATAATAATCGCCAAAATTACAATAATAATTGCCGCAAGTATATGAACTTTCATATGCTTTTCATTTTTCAATGCTGAAATCAGCCCTTCAATTGCAAAATTAAAACTGTCAACAAGCCTTTTATCCCTTGCTCTTTCTTTTTTTATATCCCAATTATATCTATTTTTTTTATGAAACAACGAAAATATTGATTTTTTATTTTTTTTTGCCAAAACTTTTTCTCCTTATCTAAACTTAAATATGATTTTTAATATTTCAATTTTAAATGAGTTTAAATATATAATCAAATAAATATTTTTTGCATACATTTATCTATTATAATTAAACTTTTTTAAAATTTGTTCTTCTCTTTTTCTCATAACAGCTCTATCTTCTTCTTCAATATGATCATATCCTAATAAATGCAGCATTCCATGACATAAAACATAATAAAATTCTCTTTCATTAGAATGTCCATATTCACTAGACTGCTCTCTCACACGATCAATTGAAATTACAATGTCACCTAACATATTGACTGCTCCTACGTTTTCTGTTTCATTATAGGCAAAAGAAATTACATCAGTTGGAGCATCCTTTTGACGATATTCACGATTTATTTCTTGAATTTCCTCATTTGTTGTAATCAGTAATGAAAGATAATATTCATTTTTGTCAAAATTTTCCTTGTATTCATCTTTTAAAATATAACTTACAAACTCATTTATTTTTTCTTCGTCAAAAAAACTGTCTATTTTTTCAATGTTATAAGTTATATCTATTTCTATTTTTTTTTCTTTATCTATTTCTTTTTCCATACTTTCTCCATTTTCTTAATTTTATTTTTTCTCAATATTTTTTTTCATTTTTTCATCCATTTTTGGATATTTTATTCTTTCATGGTAAACACCTTGTAATGTGTTTATAAAAGATTGAATAACTTTTTCAAGCTCTCCTAAAGTTAAGTCAGAATCGCTTAATTGCTTGTCTTCAATTTTTGATTTTACCAAATATCTTATAAAGTTTTCAATTCCTTCTTTACTTTTATTTTCAAGTGTTCTTGTAGCTGCTTCAACTGTATCTGCCAGAAGTATTATTCCTGATTCCTTTGTTTTTGGTTTAGGCCCGCTATATCTAAAGTTGCTTTCAACAACTTTTTCACCATTTTCTAATGCTTTATAATAAAAATATTGAGTCAAAGTTGTTCCATGATGCTGCAAAATTACATCCAATATTTCTTTTGGTAATTTATTTTCTTTTCCCATTATATATCCGTCTTTTGTATGCGAAGTCAGTATTAATGCACTTAATGATGGTTTTATCTTATTGTGTGGATTAATTCCATCTCGCTGATTTTCTACAAAAAATTCTGGACGCTTCATTTTCCCAATATCGTGATAATAAGAAGCAATTCTCGCAAAAGTGGCATTCGCTCCTATGCTTTCCGCCGCTCCTTCAGCTAACGCTCCAACCATTATACTGTGATGGAAAGTCCCCGGAGCCTTTATAAGCAGCCGTTTAAGCAATGTATGTGAAAAATCACTTAATTCCAGTAATTTCATAGTTGTCAAAATATCAAAATAATCCTCAAAATACGGCAATACTCCAAGCGACATCATTCCAGCAAGAATTCCCGAAAATACTGATAACACTATCATCAATAAAATTAACCCAAAATTTGACTGATTAACCAGTCCATAGCTAAATGACAATAGTGCCTGAAATATTCCAAGAAAAAAACTCAACTTAATAATATCGCTCCTTCCAACAAGATTATCTGCCTTATAAATTGCAATAAGTGAAACTGCTATTGTGACAAAAAACCACGATTCTTCCTGAGAAAGCATAACCATATTAGAAAAGGTCATAATAATTGCATAAGTTTTATTCCCTAAAATTGTCGAAATAATCGGAATCATCGCAAAAGGAAGCAAATAAATAAGAAACTGATTATTCAAAAATAACACATAAAACACGTTTACAATTATTATTGTAATTATTGTTGGATAAAATGCATTTGATTCCACCACTTTTCTTGCATTTTTTTTAAGAATATAATAAATCAAAATTATAAGCAATGAAAATATTGTTATTAATCCAACTGCCTTTTTAAACTTGTCTTCGTTTCTCACTAAATTCAACTTTTCCAACTTCAAGAATGCATCTGAATCAATTATCTCTCCTTTCTTTACAATAATATCCCCTTTATAAATCTTAATTTCCTTATCTTTCAATGACATTATATTATCTGCAATTTTTTTCTTTGTAGCTTCCTCATTTATAACCAAATTTGGCTTTATAAAATTTTGAAGAACTTTCATATCCAGATTATCTGCCTGTATATTCTTTCTTCTGATTATTTTTGGCAGGCTTTCCATTTTGTAAATCCCTGTACTATAAATTTCAGACATAATTTCATCTAAATTTATAGAATATTCTACATTCTCTGTTCTTTGTGCTATTTCCCTGATATCTGCATTAGTAAATGTATATTTATTGTCTTTTATATACTTTGCAAGAGTTTCATCATCAGATAAGTTCATATTCCTTATATCCCGCAAAAATTTATTAAGAGCTATTACTGTTTCCCTGTTTATATCCTTTATTTTATCATATTCAGGCTGTGTCGTTCTCATTATCTTTTCCTCAATGCTGTCATCCAGAATATCCACAAAATATGACATATTTTTATATGCAACAATATCAGATTTTGCAATGCTTCCGACGACATAATTTACATTCAGTCTTGACATTTCTATAATTATTCCAAATACCATAAACGTTGCTGCCAAAATAATGAATCTGAACATAAATCTATTTTTGACATAAGACTGGGATTCGTCATTTTTTTTACTTTTTTCTTTTACTTCAAAAATAAATTCCCGCCCTAATATATTTACTCTCATTTTCCCTTTCCTTTCCTAAATTTTATAAAACTCCTTTTTTAATATTTTTAAATATAATTTTTTATTTTATTTTTTTCAAAATTTCATTTTTAGTATCAACCACTTTATTTCGTGGCAAAGCAGCCAAAAATTTCTTTCCATACATTTTTTTTATTATTCTATTATCAAGAATTATTATATTCCCGCTATCTGACTTACTTCTAATAAGTCTTCCAATTCCCTGCTTAAATTTAATTACAGCTTGTGGAACTTGATAATCGTTAAATGGATTTTGCCCATTCTTTTTAATATTTTCAATAATTGCCTCCGTTACAGGATCATTTGGCACTTTAAACGGCAACTTTGTAATAATTACTGATTTTAACTGTTCTCCTTGTACATCAACACCTTCCCAAAAACTGTCTGTACCAAATAATATTGGATTTTTAGAATTTTTAAATATTTCTATCATTTCATGCCGTGGAAAATCATTTTGCTTTATAAGTGTATATTCCTTTTTTGAAAATTGTGATTTTATGCGATTATACAAAAAGTTTAAAGCACTATGTGAAGTAAATAATAAAAAACAATGTCCTTTCGTACTTTTTATCGCTCCTTCAATAAATCCTTCCAAATCTCGCATAAACTCAATATTTTTCGGATCAAGTGTATCTTCTGGAATATAGACTTTCATTTGCTTTTCATAGTCAAATGGTGATTTTACAATTTTTTCGTCTATTTTTTTATGTTTTTCGTTAACAAGACCAACGCTTTTTTTATAATAGTCAAATTTATTATCAACAGCAAGTGTAGCTGAAGTAAAAATCATTCTATCCATTTTCATAAACAAGTTGTCATTCAGTTCATCTGAAATATCAAAAGGTGTCGCATACAATTTTACATTTGGACGTACTGTTGTAACATTTGCCCAGTAAACATATCCTTCCTCTTCCCCTTCCAAAATAAACTCAAACTTTTTATAATATTGCTTCAGTCTTTCATAATACCTTGAAAATTCAAATAAAAATCCATCTTTATCTTCAAGATTATAATTATTCACTTTATTCAGAAATTTATTAATTTTCATAACCAAATTTCCATAATTTTCCTTAAACTGACTATTTAGTTTCATTGCCTCACGAAAAAACTTATTTCCTTGCATTTTTTCTTTATCAATTTTAACTTTAATTTCCCTATTGTCATTATTTTCTGAAAAAAGATAAGTCAATTTATCAAAAATATCAATTCCTTTGTCATAAAATTTATTCAATTCTTCAACAACATCTTCCTGAAATTCATCAATTTCCTTATATTCTTCACTTGAAAGGCTTTCATTTAAGTAAGTCAAAAGTCTTATAAGAGCCCCTCCATTACTTGATTTCACCACACGTCTATTATAAATATTTCCTATAAGCCGTCCAAATGAAATTTTTGACGTTTCAAAAGTAAAATAATTTCTAGCAGTATCTTCAATATTGTGAGCTTCATCAAAAACCACAATATCATAATTTGGCAAAATTGAATAATTAGTATAAAATCCTGTATGATTTCTAATTGCCAAATCAGCAAAAAACATATGATGATTGACAATAAGAAGTGTTGCATCCGAAATATTTCTTCTTGCATTAAAAAAATGACATTTTGAGTAATATGGACATTTCACACCTTTACACATATCAGCTTCACTATTCACTTTTTCCCAAATATTGTTTGAAATCTCATATTTTAGTTCATTCTTATCACCTGTCTTTGTAACCTTTTTATCCCATTCAATAAGATTTCTTATGATATTTTTTTCTTTTTTTTCATCTTTTGTATCTGTTTCCTTGTCATCAACCTCCAAATTATAAATTTTTCTTTTGCAAAGATAATTTCCTCTTCCTTTCACAATCTGATAATTAAAATCTTCATCAATAATTTTTTTCAAAAGTGGAATATCCTTATTAATAAGCTGTTCCTGCAAATTAATCGTATTTGTAGAAACAATCACCTTCAGATTATTTTCAATGGCATAAATCAATGTAGGCAAAAGATAAGCAATCGTCTTTCCAGTCCCAGTTCCAGCTTCCACTATCAGCTTTTTATTCTCATTCATGCTTTTTTCAATAAGCTTAGCCATTTCATACTGCTCCCGCCTTACTTCAAATTTACCAAAATTCTTATGAATAAGTCCATTTTCTCCAAAATAATCATCAATATCAATTTTTATAAATTCTCTTAAAGGCACAACTACACAAATATCATTCACATCATTGTTTACAATATATGAAGCTCCTCCAACCTCTCCATACATACTTGAAATATTCACATCCTCATCAGATGGAATCAGCACTCCAGATGGATGATTATGTATTATAACCTCATTTTTTCTCATCATATTCAGCAACGCAGCAACAGAACCAGCATTTCCTCTAGCAATAACCTCAAATTCAGAAACAATTCCATTTTTATCAGGAATTCCCCTAAAAAATACTTCATTTCCGCCAGACTCTTTAATTTCCGTCCTCATTCCGCTTGCCACTTTTTCACTAATAAATTCAGAAATTTTCATTTTTCCTCCTATACTAATGATTTTACTATATAACAAGTTTTTTTTCAACTTTTCTTTACAAAAAAATAACCATTGCTTATACAACAATGATTATTTACTTAGAACTTAATTTTCATTTCTAAAGTTATTACTTATTAATTTTTATTTCAGGAACTCCTTTTTCTGTCAAATCATGATTTTTTCTATAAAATTCCCATTCATCAACTTCTTTTCCATCCTTAAATTTACAAATTCCATATTCACTTCCATCTTTATCCTGTTTTATAATCGACTCGCCACCTTGTTCCACACAATAAACCGAAGCAGGATTAGCCATTCCAATCATTTTTTGTTCAGGAAAATCTTCATTTAAATCTTTATTTTCATTATTTTTAATAGAAACATTCTGCTCTATTCCTACTGGTTTTGTTACCTTTCTGCTCACATCCTTACTATGCGCTTCCAACGACATCGATAATAATCCGACTAATAAAATTCCAAATACTTTTTTCATTTTTTCTCCTTATTATTTCACTTTCATATTATTTATAAAAATCTGTAACCTTAATTTATATAATTTTAACTTTTACAATTATCCATAAACAGTTATAATCTTAAAATTAATTTATTATTATAGACGATTACGATTCCCATATTTTACAGATATTATATAAAACTTTCATATATTAATATATATTTTTACCTTAATTTCATATTTTTATTTCATTATTTATCAATTACCCAATTTCTTCAAAATAATTTTTCTGCAATCCATAAGTCGATATTTTCCGATTAATCAAATAAGCAAAAATCACAATTATCACAAAAAATGGCAAATTATCAAACCCAAAAACTTCTCCACCAATAAAAATTGGTGCCAGTAAAGTATTTGTCGCACTTCCAAACACACTTATATAACCTGCAGCTGCAACAAATTCAATCGGCAGACCAAAGAAAATCGCTATCACAACACCCAATGAAGCCCCAATTGAAAATAGTGGCGTCACTTCTCCACCTTGAAATCCAGCAGCCAATGTCAATGTCGTCAATAGTAATTTTAATATCCAGTCATATCCAAAAATTTGTTTCCCTGAAAAACTGTTTTCAATTAAATTTGTTCCAAGCCCTGTATATCGACCTTCATGCAATAATAAAAGTATTACGCTAAGAAAAATTCCAATAATAAAAATTCGGTAGTATGGATTTTTAATTTTTTCTGCAGCAAATTTTTTCAAGAAACTTTGCAAATAAACAAATAAATTTCCAGCAGTTCCAAAAATTATTCCTAAAATTGCAAATTTTACAAATATCATTGGAGTTATTGACAAATTCGTATTTACAATGTGAGTAAACTTTTCCAGTCCTAAAAAAGATGAAGTCCAGCTAGCAGTAAATGCTGCAACAACTGCCGGAAGCAAAGCATATAGCTGCAAATTCCCCAATGCTAAAACTTCTAAACCAAAAAACAACGCTGCAATAGGTGTTTGAAACAATCCTCCAAAACCTGCCGCCATTCCTGTTACCAAGAAGACTTTAGACTTATCAGGAAAATTAAAGTACTTATTAAATCTATGAGAAAGTGTCGCTCCAAGCTGTACAGCAACTCCTTCACGCCCAGCACTTCCTCCAAACAAATGCGTAATCCAAGTCGCAACCGTAACAATTGGAATAAGTCTCAAAGGAATATCCTTTTCAGTCCCATGCCCAACTTCAAAAATCAATCCCATCCCCTTGCCAGTCTTTCCAGCAAATTTTTGATAAATAAAAACAATTAAAAGTCCTGCCAAAGCCAAAAAAGGCACAAAATAATACAAATATTCCTTCCGAATATCTCCAATTAAAAGCAATCCTCTTCCAAAAATCGTATCAATTATTCCAACGATAAGACCAATAATAATACTTACTATTATCAATTTTAAATACAGAAAATATGAATGCTGGTAGCTTTCTTTTATATTTTTTAACACTTAACTTCTCCTCTCTAAAATTTATTAAAATAAAATTATTTATACTAGACTCCATTTAAAATTATATTATTTACTGACAAGAAATGTCAACTCCTTGTAAAGAAGTCCATAACCATCTCGCTATTTATACTTGAACTATTAAAAATCAAATTATTAAAAATTATATAAATTTATGGTTTAAGTAAAATAGTCATAACTTTTGGGTTCAATTATTCTACAAATTCCAAAATAAAATTTCAATATTTTCATTTCTAAAATTATTATCTCTTTCAACATTTTCAATTTTTTCATAAAAAACTTTATACATTTTGCTTTTATACTTAAAAACTTTCATTTTATCCAAATTCTTTTCCAAAAACGAGTTTTCATAACTTCCAATCATAAAAAAATCACAATTATAGCCTTTATTTTGAACAAATTTTACAGCTTTTCTAAATTCATTTTTATTTTTTTTCTCATCTGCATTTTTTCCCTTTAAAACGAAATCCATATACAAAAAATTTGAAATTTTATTAATTTCAGGCATTTCTGGATATCCAAAAAAAGTTATTACTTTCCTAAATTTATACAAAAATTTATAAATTTTTTTGTAATCTTTCACAACATATTTTTTATTTGTCTTATTTTTCAGATGAATTTCAAAATTTCCATAGTTCAAAATTTCTTCATCCTTTACTATTAAATCACCCTTTTTCACATTTTTCAAGCTAAAAAATACAATATTTTTATAAAACTCATAAATTGGCATACTTTTTCGCCTTTTTGTCAAAATTTTTTGTGCTATTTTATTTTCTTCCAAAATAGTCGTAACTATGTTTTTTACCCCAAGTTTTTTTGCTTCTGTTATCAGCATTTCATAAGCCTTGCCAAAATTAACTTTATTCCGATACTCTTTTTTTATTCTAAATGAATTTAAATATCCGATATTATTTTTGAAAATTGAACAAGCTCCAACACCCACAAGATAACCAGTTTTAACATCAATTCCTGCAACAATAATAGGTGTCTTTTCACTATCCTTTTGCAATGATTCAAATAAATTCGGCACTTTTTCATACGTTACCTGTACAAGCGACTCCATTTCCTCTTCATCTAGAATATTTCTTATTTCATCACTGTAATCACTATTTTGAATAATTTTAAATTCTATTTTTTTCATCTTTCCCCAATCTTCTGATTAAATCCCGTATTATAACTTCTTTCCCAGTTGCAGGAAAAATTTTATCATATCCATTCAGAATAATATTTTTCCAATTTTCAATCAACTCTTCCTTATTCTCCCCAAATAACGGAATTAACGGAATTTTAAAACATAAATTCTGAACCAGATCTCCACAAAATAAATATTTCTTATTATTTTTTTCATCAAAAACTGCAACCGAAACCGAATCATCTGAATGTCCTTTTGTTTCAATAATTTCCATATTTCCAAAACCGTATTCTGAAAGTAAAATTTTTTTCTTTTGTAAAAAATCAATAAAAATCACTTTTTCCATATCAGTTTTCTCCAATTTTGGAAAGATATTTTTACTAAAATTCTTTTTATTTTTCAATTTTTTAGAAATCTTTTCTGTAAACGGATAAAATCCATTTGGAATAATACTTTTTCCTGTTGCTAATACATTTTCAGAATTTTTATGTGCAATAACCCTGACATCTCCAATTTCATCAATGAGCATTTTCAGATTTCCCATATGATCAGAATGAGAATGGCTTAGAACTATCACTTTTATCTTTTTTACATTTTCAATTTTCTGAATTATTTTCTTCAAAATTTTTTTCTTTTTCACATTTACTCCTGTATCCAGCAATAAATATTCATCATTTTTATTTTTAAATAAATACAAATTATTTAAACCAATTTTTATTTTTTCTATCATTTTTAGAAAGCTCCTTGATATTTTAATGAAAAACCTGCCAGTCCAGTAGATAGAACTGACAGGCATAAGGTGGGAAGAACAATGGGAATTTACTTAATTATTTTTGACTGCTAAAAAATAAAAAAGCAGCGATTATAACTGCTAAAACAGTTAAATCCCAGTTCATCATTGAGACCACCTCCTAACTTTATAACATGGCATCAAGGTTTGTGAAGCCTTGACAAATGATTATAACATAAAAAAAAGTCCCATTCAATAATGAACAAGACTTTTTTTTCACAATTTGCCATATTATAACCGTTAGGTTTTTATCCGTAAATATTATAACATTTCTAAAGATAAATTTCAATATTAAAAATTAATTTTTTTATTTTTTGTGGTATAATTTATTAAATAGATTATGTTTAAAGGAGCATTGTATGAAAACAACCATAGATTTTATAATATTCTCGATTTTTTATATTTTTATAAAAATCTTTAACTTTTTTCCACCGAAAATTCGTCTAAAAATATCTGAATTTATTGGAGTTCTGCTTTTTTATCTCATTCCAAAAGGAAGAAAATTGTCGTATCGTAACTTAAATTTGATTTTAAATGAGCAAAATAGTTTGAATTATTCAAAAAAAAAAATTAAGGAAATTGCAATAAAATCTTATAAAAATGCAGCAAAATCGTTTTTACTGCCCTTCTGGATTTATGAATATTTTGAAAATTTTTCACCCAAAATATATAATTCTGAATTACTGAAAAAATTAAAGAGTGAAAATGAACGGATTATTCTTGTTACTTCACATTTTGGATTTTTTCACGCCAGCCTTTTTCCAACGAGAAACGACACAATGTTTATTCCTATTAGAATTATCTCAAACAAATTTATTGAATCTTATATGGATAAAATCCGTTTTAAGAATAACATGACTTATTTTCCAGAACAAAATTACAAATCTTTTTTGAAAAATAAAAATTCAAAGGGCGTTTTTGTGCTTTTAAGTGACGTACGAAAACCAGATGGGGATAAAATCACATTTTTTGGCTTACCTACAACTAATTCAGGCTTTCCTGCCTATTTTTCCAAGAAAGAGAATATTCCAATTGTTATTATTCATAATGAAGTTGATGAGAATAATATTTGCCATATTTTTATAGACAAAGTTATCCATCCTGAAAATTACAAAAATAGACACGAAATAATGAAATCTATTTTAAGTGAATATGAAAAGATAATTTTAAAATTGCCGGAGCAATGGTTCTGGTTTCAGGAAAGGTGGAAAGAATTAGAGAAATAATAGTATATTTTTAGTTTTATTATTCATTTATTTTTTGCTATAAGACGTTATTTTGTATTAGTATAGTTTTTTCTTTTTTTACATAAGGGGAAAGGACCGCCATTTCCCCTTATAATCCCCACGCTCGTCTAAGAATTTTTTTGAAGTAAAGCCGAAACTCACTTCGTTCAAACAGTCGTCTTTACTCCAAAAAAATCACGACACTTTTATATAGTAGTAAAATTTAAACCGTCGGAGCATTTTTATGTGCTGACAAAACTGTCTGAGCACAATCAGTGCGAGTTTTTTGGCAGTGCATAAAAATGTCGAAGACTAGCCGGGGTGCAGGGGTGCGGCGATGAGCACTTCTGCTTAAAAAAGGAATAGAAAAAAATTGTTATTTTAGTAACTTTCTGGATTGAATAAGAAACTTAAAATAGAAGTTTTTATTTCCCCTAAATATTTTACTCTGTCTCAAATATTTTATCAACTTGACAAAAAAAATTAAGTATGTTATTATTAAAAAGCAGATATACTTTTCAGAGAATAGTGTTAAAAAAATGTATAATATGGAGGTAATTCTAAAATGAAAAAAATATTATTACTATTGGGAGTATTAGTTATCAGTGCAAATTCATTTTCTGCCGCTTCAATCGTCGGTGGAGGACTTAATATACATGCAGGAACTAGCATATCAGGTTCATCAAATTATAATTTAGGTACTGGACCAAACACAGTTACAGCTACTGGTTCAAGTACAATATCAGCTGGAACTAAATTTACTGTGCCAGCAGGGGGAACTTTAGATATAGTAACAGATTCAGGAACAATACAGACTTACACAGGACCAACAGTTGTAACATTAACTTCACCATTAAGTGGAAGTGTTACATCAGCATCAGTGAGTTCAGTAATTAGTTCATCGGGATCAACACCAAGCACACCAGCGTCACCAACTACGCCTACAACACCATCTACTCCATCAACACCGGCTGCACCAACACCAAGTACACCGACAGGATCTGTACCTACATTTCAAGGTGCTAGATCAAGAGTAAACTATGACTTGGCAAAAACTATAACAGCAAACGGATTTAAAGATTTGGAACAAGCCAAAAAAGAAAATGGAGCTAACCTTAATTTACAATATCTTGGTGGAGTAAATTCTTATGATTATGATTCAAGATATAGTTCTAAAACTAATGGAGTAGTTTTATCAGGAACAAAGAATTTTGGTAACTTTACAATGGGAGCAGGATTTGGATATGAAAAATCTAATGTAAAATATAAAAATTCATTTGATGGTGTGAAAGAAAAACTAGATTCATATCAAGCATCATTAAGTGGAAAATATGATTTTACAGATAATTTAGATTTGGCGTCAGTATTGACTTATGGAAGAAACAAACATAAATATAAAAATTATAATAATGTAAAATTTGATTCAGATGTACTTGATTTCCAAACTAGATTAGGATATAAATTTAGAGATGATTCAGATGAAAACACTTATGTAAAACCTTATGTTGGATTAGGAGTAACAAGTGTTAAAGAAGATTCATTCACTGTTGGAAATATAAACTTTGGAAAAGCTAAGAGAAGCAGTGGAAATGCTACAGCAGGAGTTTATGGACAAACAAGAGTTGGAGCTGTAGACTTATACGGAAACGTTGAGTATGAGCAAAGATTTAGCAAAAAATCATACAATGGTGAAAGAAGTATTTCTACAAATGGTGTAGAAGTTGCTAAATTAGCTGCATTAGATTATGATCAAGGCGTATTTAATTTAGGACTTGGAGCAAAATATAATGTTTCAGATAACTTTAATTTGTCAACAGGATATGAATTATATGATACAAAAAATAGCGTATTCAAAGTAGGATTAGGATTAGAATTCTAATAACTTGAAATAAAAAACTGTTTTTAGTATTTATATGTTAATAAAAAAACACTCGGGATAGTAATTCTTGAGTGTTTTTTTAATTTTTAGAGAGTGTAAGCTTTTTTGTGTAAATAAACAAGAGAATCCTTATATTACTGGATTTGTATATACATTTACACAAAATTCTGGACACTCTTATTTTTACTAAAACTTACAGAACTAAAATTTACAGAAACGATGGTTTCATTTTTAGATGCAACTGTAAATATATTTTGAGCTTCGGCATTTATCATAATTTTTTTTATTTAAAGAATGTTTTAAAATTTTAAAATCAGAATAAGTGATGTTGCCCTGATAAAGAATCTATTAAATTTAAAATTTATTTATTTTGGAGCTTCATCCAAGTTTTGTGCATACGGTAAATCATATTTTCCCATAACTTCTTTTTTCAAATTAAAGTTTTGTGCAAAAAATATTGCAAACATTCCCAAATCATGGCTTCGTTTTAGCTGCATAAATCCTCTTTTAAGTATTGAACGCCATCCAAAAAAGCTTTTTCTTGCATTGGCACATTTTTGGGAAAGATCATCGGGAGTCTGATCACTTGGAAGAAAGGAAATCCTTCCATAAGGATAATTTTCATCCAGCCACCATTTTTCACTAAGAAGCCGTTTTTCTTCTCTTAATTTTCTATAAACGCCTGTTTTTGGGAACGGTACAAGATGGTTAAATGCTGCAAAATAAAATCCATGTTTTTTAGCAAATTTTACCGTTTCATCAAAAGTTTCCTTCGTATCATTTCCATAACCGAATACAAAAGTAGCATAAATTCCGATTCCATAACTATGAATTTTTTCCGTCAGTTCATTTATTTCTCCAACGCCACTTCTCCAGCCTTTCCCCATATCCTTTAAAATATTTGGATTCATCGACTCATACCCAATCAAAATCATTTTACATCCGCTTTTTTTCATCCAGTAAAGCAATTCATCATTTTTCGCAATGGTAATAGCCCCTTGCGTTACCCATTTTATATTTAACGGCTCAATTGCCTTGCAAATCTCAATCGCATGTTTATGATCCGCCACAAAATTATCATCAATAAAAAAAACATACTTCTTCCCAGAATTTTTTATATCCTGCACAATTTCCTCAATAGGCCGCCTAAAATACTTTTTCTCATAATAAGAATGAATCGCACAGAAATCACATGCAAAATTGCACCCACGCCCTGTTTCAATCAGTGCAAGCGGTGAATACTTCCTATCCTTGTAAATACTCCTGTCAGGCATTGCAAAAGAAGTAGTTACCCCATAATACCGTTTTTCCAGCTTATTCTTGCTCAAATCATTCAACATCTTTGTCCACACGCTTTCCGCATTTCCCAAAATAATCGAATCAAAATGTTCCAGACACTCGTCAGGCTCTACAGTTGGATGATAACCTCCTGCAAGTACCTTTATTCCTCTTTTCTGAAATTTTTTTGCTATTTCGTAAGCCCTTTTGGCAGTATAAGTTTCCACAGAAATCACAACCAGATCTGTATTTTCCTCATAATTTATAAACTCATTCCTGTCATCCATAAAATTCGTTTCAACATCCTCAGGAGTTAAAGATTTTAAAACCGCAATCATAAGCGGCTCCATATTTTTCCATGTTTTTATATATTTCTGCCCTTTTTTCTTCCCGATGGCAGGCAGTATAAATGTTATTTTCACTGTTTTTCTCCTTTTTTCTCAACTTCTATTTATCAAATTTTATCTTCCCATACTTCCTAAATTTCCGTGCATGCTGCCTAGAAAACACCTCCAAAATAAATTTCAACCCCTTATTCCTAGAAGTTTTCACTCTTCTTAAAATTCGCTTGAAAGTGAAAGTGTCAAGCCACAATTTATAAAATTCCTTTTGCAATGTGTCGTAGCTCATATTTTTAGGCTTGAATACGACTGTTTCAGTATCGTAGTAATACCAGTCCTCTGTAAGCAATCTTCCTTCTTCTTTTAGCTGATTAAAAAAAGGTGTTCCTGGATACGGAGTGATTATGTTATATCTTGGCACATCTACCCCAATTTCCTCAATAATATCAGGAATTTGGCGAATTGACTCCACTGTGTCAGTTTCCATTCCTATCATAAGTGTGGAAAGGACTGATATTCCATAAGATTGAATCGTTTTTACGAGTTTTTTGTATTCTGCGACATTGTTAAATTTTTTATTTACTCCATCAAGATTTTCCTGAACAAAACTTTCCAAGCCAATAACCAACCCTATACAGCCAGATTCTTTCATTAACTGCAAAATTTTTTTATCATTGCCGATATTTATTGTTGCAGAAGCAGTCCATTTTATTTTTAATTTCTTCAATTCTTCCATTAGCTGAATGGCGTAATTTCTGTTGCCTAAAAAGTTTGGATCAAGAAATATCCATTTTTTAGGCTTATTCGTTTTTATTTCATTTATCACGTACTCTATGCTTTTTATCTGATTTTTTCCAGAATACATCTTTGTGATGGAACAATAAGAGCATTTATTGGGACAGCCGTTGTTTGCGACAATTGTGCCATAATTTTTAAAATATTTTTTATTTTTCAAAAGTTTTCGGTTTAATGGCTTCGGTTCATAATCATTTCCAACGAGGTTAAAATATTCCCTTTTTGGAGTTCCGTTTGTAAAATCTTCAAGAAACATCGGAAATGAAATTTCAGCAGCTCCAGTAATTACCGTATCAAAATATTGTAATGCCTCTTCTTTCAAAGCTGTCGCATAATGCCCACCAATTAATGTATACGCTCCTTTACTTTTCCAAAACTTGGCAATCTCTTTTGCCCTTTTCGATCCTGAAATTACCGAAGAAATACAAATTAAGTCAAATTTTTCATTTTCATATTTTTTAGAAGTAGCATCCCATTTTTCCACACCTTCATCCACAATAACAACATCAGCGTTATACTTTCTGTCAATTAGTGATTCCAGCGTTATTAACGTAATTTGCGGATAATATTTTCTTTTGTGAATCGAGTTGTATTTGTAAATGTTATCCTTTGCTAAAACAAGCATTATTCTCATAATTTTATTCCTTTTTTGTTATAAACTTCTTTTCGATTGATATAATTCACAGCAAGAAATACAAGGGCATGTTTAAAATTGGCAGCACCGTCAAACAGCCTTTTCCAGATACTCGAATGTCTGTTGTATTCCACTTTGCACTTCAAAATTCCAGCCTCAAATTCCTCAATTGTCATATTATATGGCTCAAAGCACGCTTTCCCATAACGAAAGTTCTCATCCAGCCACCATCGTTCATAAAGCAACCGACCTTCTTTTTTTAATCTTTCATAAAAAGGAGTTCCTGGTATCGGCAATGCTGGGTTAAAGCCTGCAAGGAAAAATTTATGCTTTTTAGAAAATTCCAAAATTTCATCAAAGCAGTTTTTATCATCATAATCATACCCAATTACATAGCTTGCATGTACAAGAATCTTGTTTTTTTTATAAATATTAATGATTTTCTCATAATCAAACTCATAATTTGCAACCTTTTTCATTTTCTTAATATTTTTTATATTTATATTCTCAAATCCCAGAAGCATTTCAATGCATCCCGCTTCTGACATCAATTTTATCAATTTCTCATCTCTTGCAATATCGATGCTGCCTTGACAAGCCCATTTTATTTTCAGTTTTTTCAATTCTTCAAACAGTTTTAGAGCTTTTTTCTTATTGGCAAAAATATTATCATCCACAAAATAAACAATTTTCGCTCTTTTATTCGTTCTAAAAATTTCCTTTACCTCATTTATCACATTCTCAACATCCCTATGTTGAAAATCTCCTTTGTGAACTGCCCCAATCGTGCAAAATTCACATTGGTGCATACAACCTCGCCCAAACTGAACTGGCACGACAAAAGAATATTTTTTCCCCTTGTAAATGCTTCTATCATAAACAACATTATTAATATCCGGCAATTTTCTACATTCATACCTCTTTTTCGGCACCCCGTTTTCCAAATCGTTCAAAAATTCATTCCAAGTAACTTCTCCACTTCCCACACAAACTGTATCTGCATGTTCCTGCACTTCATCAGGCATAAGTGAAGCGTGATACCCTCCGATCATCACATAAACTCCACGTTCCCTATAATTTTTTGCTAATTCATAAGCCCGTCTAGCCGTCATTGTAAACGTAGAAATTACAACCAAATCAACCTCAAGATCCATCGGAATATCCTCAATCCTATCATCAAAAAGCATAAGCTCATGTCGAGTCTTATCCGTAAGTCCCGAAAGAACTGCAAAAGCAAGTGGCTCTATCGCATCATTGGAACGCTTTCCCCCCATATTTGGACGTAAAAAAGCTATTTTCATTTTTCTTCTCCTCTCTTTCTTACACATCTGTTTTTATTTTATCCTATTCCCCATTTAAATAACAAAATTATTACAAACTTTTCTAATAAAGGGTATAAATCTAATATTTTCAAATAATTAAAATATAATTTTCATTTTTCAATCAGATTCTAGTATAAATAACCCGTCGGAGCATTTTTCTGTGCTGGCAAAACTGTCTGAGCATAGCGAGTTTTTTGTCAGTGCAGAAAAATGTCGTAGACTAGCCATAGGTTGTAGGATTTGCGGCAATGAGCAATCCTACGAAAATAAAAAGAAAAAATATAAATATAAATATAAATGAAAAAACTACTATTAATCAAAATTTCTTAATAAAAAAACAATTTATATGATTGTTTATTTAAAATTAACTAATTAATCTGCATTTGGAATATCAGAATTATCTGTCATTTTTTCAAAAGTAAATTCCTCCAATTTATCGGCATAATGCCTATACCCCAAGTTAGTATTAAGCATAATTGGTGCAATAATGCTGAATCTTGCGATTCTTTTAAAAATCGAGCTTACTTTATAAGTTTCCCTCCAAGCGTAAATTCCGCCTTCCTGCAGTTCCTGCGCTGTCATTTTTTTTGGATGGAATACAGCGTGCTGAACATCGTACATTGTCCAGTTTTTTTCAAAAATTCTGCCTTGCTTTTCCAAATCATTATAAAGTTTTGTTTTAGGAAATGGAGTTAATATCGAGTATCTTGGCAAGTCAACTTTCATTTTTATTACTTCCTCCACAGTTCGCTTGAATATATCCTTATCATCGCCATCTGCTCCGAATGTAAAAGTTCCGTTTACAGCAATATCATAATGATGCAGCTTTTTCATAAGCAAATGATAATCAGCCATAACATTTACCCCTTTATTCATAGCCCTCAATGATTCCTTCGAGACAGCTTCAAATCCAATAAGCAAGCCTTTACAGCCACTTTTTGCCATTAGCTTTATCATTTCATCATCATGAACAAGGTTGGAAGTTGCCAGCCCAAACCACCATTTTTTTAAAGGTTTCAATTCAATAAACAGTTTTTTAGCATAATTTCTGTCAGCAATCAAATTTAAATCTATAAACAAAACTTCTTTTTTCTTAAAAGTCTCAATTTCTGCAATAATTTCATTAATCGGTCTTTTTAAAAATGTTGGATATAAAGCCTTCCCAACACAGAATGAACAGTCAAAAGAGCAGCCTTTTGTAGCTTCAATGCTATTTATGGAAACATATCTTTCCTTTTTCAAAAGTTCCCTTTTTGGTAATTTCAAATTTTCCAGGCTATTTTCCTTCTGCACATAAAATTTCTTTAAACTGTTATTTCTCGCATCTTCCATTATTTCCGTAAAAAGCCATTCAGAACGCCCAATTACAACAGAATCACAATGCTGTATCGCCTCTTCTGGGCAAAGTGTCGGATGCGGTCCACCTAAAATAACCTTTTTCCCTTTGCTTTTAAAGTATCTTGCGTATTTATACACTCTTTCCGAGGTTCCCGTAATCGAAGTCATAACCACAATATCCGCATCCAGTTCAAGCGGTATTTTTTCAATCGTTTCATCATAAATTGCAACTTCAATATCTTCTGGAATATATGCCGCAAGTGTCGATAACGTTAGCGGTGCATAGTGAATCGCCTTCTTAAATGTTCCATTAAATCTGTACATTGCCCCTGCTGGTGCCAGTAACGCCACTTTCATTCTCCAAATCCTCCTAAAAATTTATTTTCCCAGCCAAAATTTTTATCCAGTATTCGATATTTTATATCTCCTATTTTCTGCCTTTTCGATTTTTCAGCTGTATATGTTTTTAATCCATCCTTTTCTATTAAAAATATTCTTACTTTCCCTAATTGCCCCAATTTATACGCATATTCATAATGAAATGCCTGACACAGTTTTTCATTAAGTTTATTTTCAAATTTTATTTTATTTTCCAGCTTTTCAAAATCCAGTTTCTTATTTTTATTCTTTATTTCTAAAAATAATGTATAACTTATTTTTCCATTTTCATTTTTTACTGGTGAAAATATCAAAAATTCCTCTTTAATATTATTTTCCTTCAACAAATTCAAAACTTGCTTTTCAACAAACGAATTTTCCAGCTTTTCCCCAACAATATCAGAAAAATTATTCATTCTTCCAACAAATTTCACAACAGGAATTTTATGATAAAATCCTGTAACTTTCACAATATCATTCGTATTATATCTGTAAAGCCCAGCATTTGTAGTAACAACAACGCAATAATGCTCTCCCATCTTCAATTCATCCAAAAGTTTTGGACTCCTGTTTTCCAGCTTATCATCAGAAACTTGAATAAATTCATAAAAAAACGAGTTATAGGCAACAACACTCCCATTTTCCACATTTTCCAGCGGAAAACTTACGATGCATTCTGTTGACATAAGCCCTTTTCCCTGAAATTTCAAATCCATGTTTTTTTTATCAAAATTCAATTTCTCCTTCAATTTTATAAAAATTTCATAGGAATCACTATCTGCCCAGCAGCTCACAAGCGAAAGTTTCTCCCAAATCACAGAGTAATCCACAAAATTTTCCATAATTTTATTTTCCATTTTATTTTTTAATTTTTTATTTTGGGAATCTATTTTTTCATTTACTATTTTTCCAACATTTTGTTTAATTCCACTATTTTCAAGTTCACTATTTTGATTTAAAGTATTATTTTCACTTCTTTCAAAATAATTTATCAAAAATTCACTTCTGCTTTTTTTCCACAATTTTTTGTATTTTTTCTTAATAATCTGAAAATACTTTTTACTTCCCAAATTTTTCTCAACAAAAAATTCAGCACTCAAATCCTCACTTTTTAAAATTTTGCAAATCGCTTTATGATTTTTTTCAATAAAATCAAGCAAAATCATAAGAAACGATGGACTCCAGACAGAAATCATCGCAAGATTTTCTGATAAAAGCAGAAATACCGCTGTAATCAGCAAAAAATCCTCCATATTCTGGGTGTTTTTTATTTCTTTTGGAACTGTAAACAGTTTATTTAAGAAAAATGCAGAAACTTTATCAAAATATGAAGTATCATCTTCAATTCCTACACGTATTCCTCCGCTAGTTACAGCTTCTCGCTTTAAAATGGGTGAAACAGACCAGTAGGAACTTCCAAGAAAAAGTCTTTTATTATTTTGATATAAATTGTAAATCCACGCAAAAACGCCATTCATATAGCTTTTCAAAAATTTCTCCGTGTATGGAATATATTTCACATCGGATGTGCTCCCGCTCGTAAGTTCAAATAGCTTAATCTTATCACTCAAAAGAACATTGTTTTCCCCACTTTTTTCCTTTTCTACAAATTCCTTAATATCCTCATAATTCACAACTGGAATTTTATTCTGAAACTTTTCTATTAATTCTTTTTCATTTTCTGCACTTAAAATTTGCTTTTCTGTTTCAAAAGTTTTTAAATATTCTGTATTTTTATTAGTTTTCAATATTTCCAAAAGTATTTTTACTTGCGTTTCCCGAATTTTACTTTTACTTTTTATATTGGAAACAAAATCTTTGTAGGATTTTTTACAAAAAAATATGAATAATCTGTTTAAAATCACATATTTTAAATTTTTTACTTCATAAAATTTACTCTTTTTACCGAATTTTTTCATCTAAATTATCTCCAATTGGCAAATCCTGAAATTTTTTTATAACAGCCTTCTGCCCAAAGCTCAAAAACAGATACATAATGGAAAATGGTATATTTTTTGTCCTTTTTAACACATCAAAAGTTCTTCCCAAAATATTTTTTACAGAATGATATGCATATCTTACTGCAATACACCTGTCACGAAACTCATTTGTAGAAATATCATAAGGCTTAAAAAATAAATACGAATATTTTTGTGGCTCCAGCCACCACTTTTTGTACAAAAGCCTTCCTTCCTTTTCCATTTTAAAATAAAGTTCGGTATTTGGGAAAGGCACGAGATAGTTAAACTGGACAAATTCCAGATGGTTTTTCTGTGCAAATTTTACAGTATCTTCAAACGTAGTGCCGATTTTTTCCTCAAAACCAAAAACGAATGTGGCATAAATTCCAATATTGTATTTATGTATAATCCGTGTTGATTCCTCAATATCTCCCAGCTTGTAGCTCCATTCCTTTTTCATATTGTCAAGAGCCTCTTTATTTATCGACTCATATCCGATTAAAATAAAAAGACATCCACTGTCTCTCATAGCTGCAAGCAATTTCTCATTTTTTGCCATCGTTATTGCCCCTTGCGAAATCCATTTTTTCTTTAACGGCTTTATCTTCTCACAAAGCTCCAACGCATATTTCGGATCTGCAACAAAGTTATCATCAGCAAAAAATATATATTTTGACTTTATATGCTTCAATTCCTCAATTACACTATCAACAGGTCTTTTAGCATACCGTTTCTTATTAACTGCCGAAATTGCGCAAAATTCACAGTGATGAGGACACCCACGCCCAGTTTCCACAACTGAAATTAAATATTTTTTCTTAAAAATACTTCTGTCCGGTATTAAAAACTTATTGCTAAGCCCCCCAATATAAAGTTTCTTTTCCGTTCCATTCCTATAATCCTCAATAATTTTCTCCCAAATATCATCAGCATATCCCGTAACTACAGAATCTGCATGCTTCATAGCCTCATCTGGCACAAGCGAAGCATGTGTCCCCCCAACAATAACCTTCTTCCCTTTTTCCCTAAATCTTTTAGCAATCTCATATCCGTGCCGTGCCGTATAAGTCTCCAAAGTAATTACAACAACATCCGCATCATTATCATAGTCTATCGCCTCAACTCTTTCATCAATCAGCTCACATTCAATATCATAAGGAGTCAATGCCCGCAAGTAAGCAAACGTAAGCGGCTCAAACGTCCTCAGCTGAAAAATATACTTCTGTCCCTTTTTCTTTCCAAATCCAGGATAAATAAACAACATCTTCATAAAATTCACCTTTTTTTATTTATTTAACTTCCAATATTTTAACATGAAAATCATTGAATTTTATTTTTTTTTAAAGTAAATTTTACTTTTCAAATCAAACTATTTAGTTTTAAAAATTAAAAGATTTCCTTCAAAACCCGTTTTCCCAAATTTGTCAAATTTTCAAAAGAAATTTCTGCAAGGCATACCAGTTCATCACCTTTCTGATAACTAGGATTTTTCTCTAAAAAAAACTGCACATTTTTATTTTTTAACTGCTTTTCCGAAAGTACAACGACATTTTCCCGTAAAAAATCATTTGTTCCATCATTTTTTACAATTCCATTTTCCTTATTATATCTATTTCCGTATATTTTTTCAGCATAAATATCTTTTATTTTTTTCTCCATCTCATTTTCAGTATAATCCGCCTTAGGACAAAATTTTTTAAAATATGTTGGAAGATACATATATGTCTTTATCCCTTTAGAAATCAGAAACCAGTAAGTTTTTAGCCCATTTTTCATATTTTTTTCACTTTCCAGAAGGCAATATTTTATCCATTCCTTCTGAAATTCGATTCCCCAAGAAAATCCCTTTTCGATAATTGTATCCCCAGAAAAAAAACCGACTATTTTTCCATTAACAGTATCTTTTTCATTCTCAATATTTAGCTCCTTTTTTTTTATTGTAGAAAAACCTTTTAATTCATCATTTTCAAATAACAAAAAAACATTATTTTTATCATACAAATCTTTTAAAAATTTATCTTTTTTCATATTTTCATAATGATTTTTCATAAGTAAAAACATACTTTCCACAATTTTTTCATCATCTTTTATATCCAATACAGAAAAAATTTTACATTTCATTATTATAAACTCCTTTTTCTTTACAGTAAAACCAAAATAATTTTATTCAATCTTCGTATTCACCGTATTTATTAATTTAATTTTTACAAAATTTTTAAATCCTTTTTTAGCTTTTTCTATATCTGCTTCTTCTCAATTTTTTTTTATGTTTTTTATTAAAAATGCTGAATACAAATCTCTTTGTATTCTATTTTCTGCTATTTCCATTCAACTTTTAAAAAGTTTTATTTTACTACTTTTATGATACCATGTGCATTTAGCTATTTCAAGTTTTTTGTAAACAAAAAAATATGCCATTCAACTCATGACTAAAGTCACAAGTATCCTGGCATAATTAATAAAATTACATAAACAGCTTTTTATAATGAACTACTCCCACTTACAGAAGCAGGAAACTTCTTACTGTTATTTGTTAAATTTTTTCAATAATTAGAATTTTTTACAAGAACATAAAATTCTTTGCATCAAAATTTTTATTTTTCAAATTTTAAATACAGTTTTCTAAACGAATCTATTATTCTTCAATTGAACCATGGTCAGTACTTTTTAGAGTACAACTTTTATCTTTTCCATTTTCTGTATAAACAGCATCATTTCCTTTTATGTGGATTGAAACATTGTCATCAGAATATTTTTCTCCACTAGCAGATACTGTAGAATTTAAGTTATGAATAGTTCCATAACCATCAGCTAATTTTACTTTATCTGTAGAAACATTTTCTACTGTTAAATCTTGATAACCGTCACAAGAGAATTTTCTTAATAAATTACCGCTTGCAGTTTTTTTAGTTTCACTTGGAGCTGGAGCTGCGTCACTTGTTAAATTACAGCTTTCATCACTTCCATTTGATGTAAATACAGCATCATTTCCTTTTATTTGAATTGAAACTCCATTACCTTTGTATTCTTCACCACTAGCAGATTTTGTTAATTTCAAGTTATAAACTTTTCCAGTTCCATCTGTTAATTTAACTCTACTTGTAGAAAGATTTTCTACTGTTAAATTTTTGCTGTTACAGCTAAATTTTCTTGTTAATTTTGATTTAGTAGCAGCTGTAGCTACTGCCTTTTTCTTTGAAGATTTTGACACAGCTGAATAACCAATAGAAGCGACTGCCAATACTCCAACTAAAGTTGCTAAAACCATTTTTTTTGTTGATTTCATAATTCTCACTCTCTTTTCTTCAATTTTAAAAATTTATTTTTTGAAATTTTTGATTTTTTAACCTCTCAAATTTCAATAACGAGTATACTATCCTTTGCTTTGTTTAAAATATCTGTTTCCTTATATTTCCCATAGATTTATAAAATAATAATCATATAAAATTGATAAACAAAATATTTTTTATCTGTGTAATCTTCGTCTAAACTCTTCTTTATACGATTTATAAGCATATCGTAACATTATACTTAAAATAAACAACGGAACTGAAGAAAATATGCTCCATGTCATTTTTTTGCTTATAATTAATTCCAAAACAAGAAGAAATATTCCAACAAAAAAAATAAAAAAATTCAATATTTTTAATCTATCACTTTTATGCTTATCCCACACATAGGAAAAAATAAAACTAATAATGTAAAATGCAACAACAATAGGAATTCCAAGTCTTATACTCCATCCTAATCTTCTATCTCCAAAATCAAGAAGAAGAAAATAAAACGTAAGACCAGCTAATATTAAAAATAAATTTGTTCTCATTCTATAAGAATCTAAAAATACAAATAATACTAAATCAAATATTAAAATAGATGGAATTGCATAATATCCCCATTCCATTTTTCCATACATTATTAAATTTTGAAAAAAAACTTCCAATATTGAAATAATTGAAATTGTAAAAAATGATAAAAATACAGCTTTTTTTACCCTTTTCATTTTCATTTCATACAAATTTATATTAACAATCGGATATTCCCTTGCAAATTCATCTTCCATTCCCTTTATTTCAGGAACAGCCGTTTCACACAGCGGACATCTTTTTACTCCATCTTCCAGCTCTACTCCACATTTTATACAATACATTTTCATTTCCCTCTTTATCATTTTTTTTAACAATATTTTTTAATTTTTAAAAATAGTTAGTAATTATTTTAGATCTTATTCCTCTTTTTCGTAAATAAACAAAAAAATCTCTTTCAATATCATAATTTGCAGTCAAATTTCCAAAATTTATATAAACTTTTTTACTATCGCTTATAACTCCCATTTTAATTTTACACCTTTTGCTTGGTGGTGGTAAAAATCTAAATCCTTTTAAATATTTTTCATATTTTTTATCAATTTTAAAAATTCCCAAATTAGAAAATCCTGTCGTATATCCACGTTCTCCATAATAATCAAATATGAATGGGAAAAATATCCGTTTTATCAAATATGGAACGGACTTTATAACTATATTTCTCATTGGATTCATTGCTTTATAAATACTTTTGTAAAATTCCTTTTTTGTAATTTTCAAGGCAAAATAATTATCCAGATAAGTGATAATTTCAGAGAGGGAATATGCCCCAAGACTAGCATCCACACTTGGAGTTATATTCCTGAACCTCCCACGACTAAAGTCACAGGGTTCTAAAATCTTTAAAAATATTCAAAAATTTTCTAAGAAGTTTGATAGCTTTACACTACCCTTATTCTTTTAGGTGTGTTCAGCTCACCTCTATTGTATAGGACGCTTAAGTCCACAACTTTACTTTTTCTTAATATATTTAATGCTCCGTTACAATCTGCATTTAATTGATAGCCTTTACTTGTTTGATATAGTCCTCTTTTTATTCTTTTTCCACTGAATATATATTCTTTTTGATTTTCTTTATCATATATCGGGATTTCATCTCCATCAAAGAAACTTGCTTTTGATGTATAACTTTCTTCTTGCAGTTTAAATTCTATTCCATCTTTTCATCAGAGATATTATACCATGTATTCTACATTTTATCTGTTAAAAAAAGTAATATTTTTATTTATTTATTTTTAAATATTTTTAAAGTTTTTAAAACCCCACAACAGCGGGAAGCGTCG
>NZ_DBHIXN010000023.1:25400-32800 GCF_057270615.1 Leptotrichia sp. | reverse complement strand
GAAATGGTAAGTTTGACCTTAACATCGGAGTTGACAATACTAGATTTGGTGTTACAGTAAATGCTGGATATGACACTAAAGGAAATAATGTCAGAGGTGGAATTGGATTTAGGGCAATTTATTAATTTTTAAAAATTGTTGTAATAAAATTTTAAGTTATTGTTTATAAAAAAATCGGAAGAGAAAATTAGCTTCCGGTTTTTATTATTTTTTTAGAGTGAACTACTCCCGCTTGTAGAAGAAGGAGACTTCTTGCTAAATATTGTTAAAAATTTATTTTAAAAAACTATTGCTAAAAATCAAAAAAAAATATACAATATAAATATTACAATACTAGGTTTCATTTAGAAAATTATATTTTGGGTTATTTTACAGCAAAAATAAGAGAATTTTAGTATAAGATGAAGAGTAGTGTAAATATTTTGTTGAAATTGTAATAAATAAAAAATAAAAATAGAAGGAGAAGAAATGAGATTATCGAAAGCATTTTTAAAAACATATAAGGAAGCACCAAAAGAGGCAGAAGTGATAAGTCATAAATTGATGTTGAGAGCTTCTATGATTAGACAGCTAACAAGAGGAGTTTATAGCTATTTGCCATTGGGATATAAAGTTTTGAAAAAAATTGAGAATATTGTTAGAGAGGAAATGGATAGAGCTGGGTCACAGGAAATTTTAATGCCAGTGTTGCAACCGGCTTCGTTGTGGGAAGAGTCTGGTAGATGGTTTGCTTATGGTTCGGAACTTATGAGAATGAAGGATAGAAATGAGAGAGAATTTGCATTGGGACCTACGCATGAAGAAGTTGTTACGGATATTGTTAGAAATACAATTACTTCGTATAAAGAATTGCCGTTTAACTTGTATCAAATTCAGACAAAATTTAGAGATGAAATGCGTCCAAGATTTGGTCTTATGAGAGGAAGAGAGTTCTTGATGAAAGATGCTTATAGTTTCCATTTGACAAAAGAATCGTTGGATGAGGAATTTTTGAATATGAAAAATGCATATTCTAGAGTTTTGGAAAGAATGGAATTAAAATTTAGAGCGGTTGATGCGGATTCTGGTTCGATTGGAGGAGATGCTTCAAATGAATTTATGGTACTTGCTGAAAACGGAGAGGACGATATTTTATACAGTGACTCATCAGATTATGCTGCAAATGTTGAAAAAGCTGTGAGTATTATTGAACTGAAGGAAAGTTCAGAGGAAAAATTGCCAAAAGAATTGGTTGAAACGCCTAATACTAAGACAATTAAGGATTTATCAGAATTTTTGAATATTCCAGAGGAAAAAACTGTTAAAGCAGTTATGTTGAAGGAAGTGTTGGAAGATAAAGTAAATTATGTACTGGCACTTATTCGTGGAGATTTAGATGTAAATGAAATTAAATTGAAAAATGCAGTGAATGCTTCGATGGAATTGGAAATGATGACTGAAGAAGAATGTGAAAAATTTGGGATTGTTCCTGGATTTGCAGGATCTTATGAGAAAAAAGAAGGTCTTACAGTTGTTATTGATGAAACTGTAAAATATGTGAGAAATTTTGCATTGGGAGCAAATAAAAAAGATTATCATTTTATTAATGTTAATTTGGAAGATTTGCATTATGATATGGTTGCTGATATTAGAACGGCTAGAGCGGGAGATATTTCGCCAGATGGAAAAGGTGTGCTAAAAATTGCTCGTGGAATGGAAGTTGGACACATTTTCAAATTGGGAGATAAATATTCAAAAGCATTAGATGCGAAAGTTTTAGATGAAAACGGTAAACAGCAGATAATTTTAATGGGATGTTATGGAATTGGTGTTTCAAGACTGATGTCAGCTGTAATTGAGCAAAAACACGATGACTTTGGAATTATTTGGCCAAAATCAATTGCACCATATATTGCAGATGTGATTATTGCTAATGTAAAAGATGAAACTCAAGTAAATGTTGCTGAAAGAATTTATGAGGCGTTGAAAAATGAAAATATTGATGTTGTTTTAGACGACAGAAATGAGAGAGCAGGATTTAAGTTTAAAGATGCTGACTTAATTGGATTTCCGCTTAAAATTGTAGCTGGGAAAGGTGCGGTTAATGGAATTGTGGAAGTTAAAGATAGAGCAACTGGAGAAAGTGTTGAAGTTAAGGTTGAGGAAGTTGTTGAATTTGTGAAAAAATTTATGAAAAATTAGAATTCAGAGTGCAGATTGGAGAGAAAATGAAAATAAAAAATATAGTATTTGATTTAGGAAATGTTTTAATAAAATTTGATAAGAATACGTATTTGGAAGAAAATCTACCTGAAGATAAAAGAAAAGCGTTTGATGATAATGTAATTAACACTAAAGAATGGTTAATGCTGGATAGAGGCACTCTGACTTATTCTGAAGCTAAGAAAATTTTTAAAGAAAGAGCTCCTTATTTATCTTGTGAAATTGATAGGTTTTTTGATAAGGATTTTTTTGAAATATTAAAACCTATAGAAGAAAATATTAAGATTCTTTATAAATTAAATAATAAGTATAAATTATATGTACTTTCAAATTTTCATAAGGATTCTTTTGAATATATATTTGATCATAATGATTTTTTCAAACTTTTTGAAGGTTATTTAATTTCATGTTATTTCAAACTTTTAAAACCTGAAGAAAAAATTTATGATACCCTTATTTGTAAATTTGGATTAATTCCAGAAGAAACATTATTTATTGATGATTTGAAAGAAAATATAAGAGCAGCTGAGAAAAAGAATATTAATGGTCTTTATTTGCCTAATTATACTAAATTGAAAGAAGAATTGGAAAATAGAAATATTTTAGATTTGAATGAAAGATTAAAATAAATAATAGAATATTTTAAAAGTTATAAAGATTTATAGATTTTTTTTAAAGTATAAAAAAATTAAAAATATAAATAATATTATTTCCCCATTAGAATAATAGATTTGATATAAATTTTTTTGACAAGGAATTAAGATTTTTAGTCAGAAAAAAATATTTTCTGTTTTTCAATTGGGGGTTTAATATAAAGAATGGAGGAGATCGGTTGGCGGTTAAAAATAGAAAAATAGCTTGTTTTTTTGTTATTTTTCTGATAATAAATATTTTTGGATTTTCTGAAAATGAAATAAGTCAAGATGAAAAATTTTGGAAATCTGAAAATTATGTTGCTTTTGAAGATAAAAATGGCGAAGATGCAAAAAATAGCAATGATAATAGTAATATCAAAGAAAAGAAAACTGAATTAAAAAAAGATGAAGATTTAAAAAATAATAATAACAAAAAAAATCTTAGGAATGAAAAAGATAATGTTAATAAAAAAAGTATGATTGGACAGGAAGATAAAAAAATTGGACTGGTTCTTAGTGGTGGAACAGCAAAGGGGCTTGCCCATATTGGAATATTAAAAGTTTTGGATGAGGAAAAGGTGCCTATCGAATATGTAACTGGAACGAGTATGGGAAGTATTATTGGGGGAATGTATAGTGTAGGATACACTCCGCAAGAAATTGAGGAAATAGCGGTTAATATGGACTGGATGGGTCTTTTTAGTGATAAAATTGATAGAAAAGATAAAGGCGCTGTAAGAAATTCGATTGAAGATAAAAATAGTACAGTAATTCCAGTAAAGAATTTTATGCCAAAATTGCCAAGTGGAGTTGTTGGTGGAAAGACAGCTAGTGAAAGATTGAATGAACTTTTTTATGGTGCATTGGGAATTGAAGATTTTAGAAAATTTCCTAGAAAATTTGCAGCAGTTGCGACTGATTTGGAGTCTGGAGAAGGAGTTATGATTGATAAGGGATCAATTGCAACTGCGATAAGAGAAAGTTTATCAATTCCGTCAGTTTTTTCTCCAATACGAGATGGAAAAAGACTTTATATTGATGGTGGGGTAGTGCGAAATCTACCAGTTCAAGATGCGAAGGTACTTGGTGCTGATTATACAATTGGTATAAATGTTGGAGATGGATTTACAAAAAGAGATGAGTCAAAAATGAATCTTATTGATGTGGTTACTGATGCATCAACAATTGCAGGAAGACAGGAAGTGGAACGTCAAATTCGTATGCTTGATTTGTACATAAAACCTGATCTAGAAAAATTTGAGTCTTATGATTTTTTTAAGATTAAAGATATTATTGCAGCTGGAGAGGCTGCAGCAAGGGCAAATATAGATGAAATTAGAAAATTATCAAATCCTGAGCTTTATGAAAAGCTGGAAGAAAAACGAAAAGAATTTAGGAAAACTTGGAAAGACGAGTATGATATTTCTAAAATTATTGTAGAAGGAAATAAAAAGTACAAAAGAACATATTTTGACAAATTTTTTCCTAAAAGACTTGGAAACTTGAGCAGGCTAGACATGGAGAAAATTGTTAATAATATTTATCAAAATGGTGATTTCACAACTGTTTATTATGAAGTGAAAGATAATGATCTGATAATAAATGTTCAGGAAAAGCCAAGTGATTATTTGACACTTTCTGGAAATATAAATAATGAGGATCTAGCTACTGTAAACGTGGGATTTCAAGGAAGTAAACTTTTTAATGATACAAATATCAGATATTCAGTAAGTGGAACAGTTGCAAATGAATATGGAGCAAGAGGTAAGGCAACTGTAGAACTTGGAAAAAATTCAAAAGCAGTAATTTACGGTAAATTTGATTATAAACATGATATTATAGAAAATCAAAAATATAAAAATGGATACTTTAGCTTTGAAAATAGAAAATTTAAAATTGGAACAGGAATAGGTGTAGAAGTATATAAAAATCTGTTGCTTTCGATTGGTGGAGGATATCAAATATCAGATGTAGAAAAACATGAAAATGATGCTGAAAATGTAAGAAAAGAATTTCCGTATTATGAAGCTAAGTTGGACTATGATACAAGAGATAGCCTTAATTTTGCAACAAGAGGAATTTATCTATTCTCAAATTACACATTTGCAAATTCAAGAAAAGCCAAGTTTAATTCGCTAAATGCAGGTGGAGAAGTTAATATTCCGATTGGTGAAAAAGTAACAATTACTCCAGGAATAACTTATTTAACAACTTATGGTAAAAATATTCCTGAAACATATAGACCTAGAATGGGAGGAATAAGAACATCAGATAATTCACTGCAATTTGCAGGAATGCCAGCTGATAAAGTAAATGGTGCAAGTATTTTTATAGGAAGCCTAAAAGCTCAGTACAATTTATCAAAACTTGTGTACTTAGATACAACTTATTCAAGAGCAAATATTTCTGGAAAAAGTTATAGCTTTGGTAACGATGTAAAGGAAAGTTATAAGTTTGGAATTGGAGTAAAAGCCTTGTCAATTCCAATTTACTTTGGATTTGCAAAAGTTCCGGGAGAAAGTTGGAGATATTTGTTAAATTTTGGATATTCACCAGAATAAAGTGATTGTAGCAATTCTAGTTTAAATTTGTGTAGATTGTTATATAAAGTATTTACTATTATTGATAAATTTCTTTTTTATATTTAAAAAATATGATAAAATAAAATTGTAAAATTTATAAATCAAAAAAATTTAGGAGGAAAAAATGAAAAAGATACCCGAAGCAGTTGGACCTTATTCAGCATTTAGAAAAGCAGGAGATTTTTTGTATATTTCAGGACAAATTGCAATTAATCCTGAAAATCAGAAAATTGAAGCTGTTACAGTAGAAGATCAAGCAAGACAAGTACTTGAAAATATTAAAGCAATTTTGGAAAATAATGGATTAACAACAGGAAATGTTATAAAAACTACTGTATTATTAGACAATATTGATGATTTTGTAGCAGTAAATAATATTTATGCAGAATATTTTACTAAACCATATCCAGCAAGATCTGCTTTTGCTGTAGACAAACTTCCAAAAGGTGTACTTGTAGAAATTGAAGTAATAGCTTATTTTGGAAAATAATTTTTAAAAAATAAATTGATGATTTTAGAAAAAATCTAGAATCATCTTTTTATTTATAATGCTGTTTTATTTAAAAAAAGAAAATTATACAAATTCAGAGTTTGAGTAAAATAGTCATAGCTTTTTGAGTTTTGTTTTAAGTTAATAAATAAAAAATTTTGAAGTATTTGCTGAGGGGTATGGCAACGATACCCCTGCTTGAAAAAAGAAAAATTGTATATTTTTAAAATAGAATTGTTATAATTAGATTAGTATTTTAATTTATTTTAGAAAATCCCTCTAGTTTTAATCTTGAATCTTTTAATCTTGAATCAAGTTCTTTTAAATACATCTCTTTATTATGTTGATCATAGTTATTGTATTTATTGTAATTTTGATTACTATAATTTATATTATAGCCTTGATTATTATAATTATGATTGTTTTCATTCATACTTACTCTTATTTTTATAAAATTTTGTAAAACGATTATTTAATGCTTTCCACTTATCTAAAATTTTGATTATTATAATCATTATTTGTGTTATTATTCCAGTTTTCATTATTATTATTGTTGTTTTGGTTATAATTATTATTTTTCATAACTTTATTTTTCATTGTTCTAAATTCTTTTTGTATATCTTGCATTTCAAATTTTTTATTTCTAAATATTAAGAAGAAATTCGTAACAACTGCGATTAATGAAAATATAAAAAGAACTATAAAACAAATTTTTATCATAAATATGTCTGGAGCATTACTAAGAATGTTTGATAAAGCTCCTGAATCTCCTTGTTCTAAACTTAATAATGAGCCTGTAAATTTTTCAACAAAATCTGTATATTTAATTTCAGCAATACCAGCAATGCAAAATATTATTACTGATAAATAATTTATATTTACAAATTTAGATAAATTATTTATTTTACGAAGTTTTAAGAAGATTAATATTAGTATTACAATCAAAACTATAAATATATATTTCAAAATATTACGAATAGAGAAAATTTCCAAAGAAGTAGCTGCTAATTTACCTCCAAATGCCACTAATTTTTGCATTCCCATATCATCTGAAGAATTAAAAAATGAAGTTCCTTCTTTTTGAAAATCTAAGAATAGCTTATAAATCATCATTCCTTTTATTGTTATCCAAGTAACCAAGCTAAATACAACTGTACTTATCCAAAATATTAGTTTTAAGAATAATTTGTTGTGCGGGTTATCTTTTTCAAGTATTGAATCCAAAAAAGATTTTTGATTATTAAAATTATTATTTTGATTCATATTTGGATTATAGTTTTGGTTTTGATGGTTGTAGTTATGGTTATTTTGATTCGGATTCATATTATTATAATTAGAACTATTATGATTATAGTTATTTTGGTTTTGATTCATGTTGTTATAATTATGATCCTGATTATTATAATTTGTATTTTGATTTTGGTTATTTTGGTTCGTAGGATTAAAGTTTCCATTATTCCGATTTTGGTTATTTTGGTTCATAGGATTAAA